>QZKV01000012.1 GCA_003599575.1 Desulfobacteraceae bacterium
ATGGCCCCGGGGAACTCTATTCTCCATTGGCGTGACATGGCGCTGCAATATCAATCGGGCTCGAAAATGTCAAGTTAAATTCACTATTCAAGGTTTGACACCGGGGCCCGGGGCGGGCGCCGGGGCGGCGCCGGGGCGGCGGGCATCAATCTCACCTGGGCCGCTCTCGTTTTCTTGTATGCCCCGCCTGGCGCCACGGGTCTGGCTTTGGTGCAGTTGGGCATGGGTGTTCTGGCCGGCGGCTTTCTGAGCATCTTTTGGTCGATCGTAAAAGAATCTACCCAACCATCCATTTTAGGACTGACCATGGGTTTGATGAATCCCGCGCCCTTTTTGGGTGTCGCCGCATTCCAGGTCGTCACAGGCGCCATTCTTGACCGGGCCGGCGAAAGCGGTGGGCTTTACAGCCTTATCGGATTCAAGCATGCTTTCATGGTCTGCCTGGCAGCCAATCTCATTTGCCTGTTTTTGGCCCGTCTAGTCCGCAGGGGGGCCCCGTCAAAAATAGTGAAGTGTCGGCACGGCAGCAAGCCTCTGTGTCGGCATGATTTCGGCCTTCTACCCCTCTTTCGCGGTATATCCAGCATAGATTGTTTTTACCACTTTTTATTCCTCAGGGGTTGCAATAGTTTTACCAATACTTAATAGAATAAAGTTCCCTGCCACCTTAGATTTGAACAATTGATCATCCTATTAAAGACGGTATTGGAAAAACAGAGATATCCGCCAGAAACTGCTCGCCTGCATTGGATGCTGTGCATGTGCATAATCGGAGTGTTTCAAGCCGCTCGACCACCCTTACCCGGCCGTCCAGGCACCGGTTATTATGGAGGTGATGCATGAACCATCAATATGATGTCGTTATCGTAGGCGCGGGTCTTGCGGGTTTGCGCGCCGCTATCGAGTTGGGCGAAGATACACGGGTCGCGGTGCTGAGCAAAGTGTTTGCTACCCGCTCTCATTCGGGCGCCGCGCAAGGGGGTATCGGGGCTGCACTCGGCAATGAGGAAGAGGATCGCTGGGAGTGGCACATGTTCGATACGGTAAAAGGCAGTGACTACCTGGGCGATCAGGATGCCATCGAAATCCTGGCTCGGGATGCGCCCCGCGCCATCTACGAATTGGAACACCTTGGCGTCCCTTTCAACCGCAACAGCCAAGGCAAGATCGCCCAGAGAGCCTTCGGAGGGCATACCCGCAACTACGGCGAAGCTCCCGTAAAGCGGGCCTGTTACGCCGCAGACCGCACCGGCCGGGTGATTTTGGATACGCTCTGGGAAAAATGCCAGCAAAGAGGGATTGCCTTTTATGACGAATTCCAGATCCTGTCACTGATTACATCTGACGGACAATGCTGCGGTCTGGTGGCTTATGAACTCGCCACCGGAGCATTGCATACCTTCCACTGCAAAGCGGTGTTGCTCGCAACCGGCGGCGCCGGAAGAATCTATAAGACCACCTCCAACGCCTATGCCTCCACGGGAGATGGGCTGGTGGTCGCCTACCGCGGGGGCGCTGCCTTGGAGGATATGGAATTTGTTCAGTTTCATCCTACGGGAATTTATAAACTGGGAATCCTTATCAGCGAGGCCGCCCGCGGCGAGGGCGGCATCCTGCGCAACAAAGACGGCCAAAGATTCATGGAACACTACGCGCCGGTGATCAAGGATCTGGCGCCGCGGGATATGGTCTGTCGCTGCATGCTTGAAGAATTAAAGGCCGGCAGAGGCATCGACGGAAGGGATTACCTCCATCTGGATCTGACCCATTTGGGAAAAGATGTGCTGAATTCAAAGTTGGCCGAAATCACCAGTCTCGCCCGAACCTATGCCGGCGTGGACCCCGTCGAAGAACCCATCCCGGTGCTGCCCACCTGCCACTATATGATGGGCGGAATCTCGACCAACACCGACGGCCAGGTCTTAACCGATGACAAGAACATTCCGTTTGCGGGCCTTTACGCAGCCGGGGAGTGCGCCTGTGTATCCGTTCATGGGTCGAACCGGCTGGGCTGCAATGCCCTGCTGGAATTGCTGGTCTACGGCCGGCGTTCCGGTATCGCAATGCGCCGATTCATCCATTCCGTCGGATTTGCCGGACTTCCGGAAAAGCCTGAAGCCGACACGGCCGATCGAATTGCCCGGCTGATGGAAAACAGCGGCATCGAAAGAGCAGATCACGTTCGCGCCGATATGCAGAAGCTGATGATGGACAAAGTTTCTGTTTTTCGCCGAAAAGAAGGGCTGCTGGAGGCAAAGGAAAATATCGCTGAGCTGAAGGAGCGTTACAAAAATATTGGCATTAAATACCAAGGCCGCAGTTACAACAGCGAGCTTCAGGACGCAATCGATCTCGGCAACATGCTCCAGGTGGCCGAATTGATCATCCTGTGCGCTTTGCACCGCGAAGAGAGCCGCGGCGCCCATTACCGGGAAGACTTCCCGGGACGCGACGACGGAAAGTGGCTGGTTCATTCCTTGATTCGTGATTCGGGTGACGGACCACACCTTTTCACCAAGCCGGTTACCATAACCCAACATCAGCCGAAAGAAAGGAAATATTGACATGAAGTGCACCTTTTTTATCTACCGGTTTGACTCGGCAGTCGATGAAAAACCTCGTTATCAGGAATACACGGTCGAAGCAGAGCGTACCGATAAAATTTTGGATTGTCTGAACCGAATCAGATGGGAGCAGGATTCCTCTTTGAGTTATCGTCATTCCTGCGCTCACGGCATCTGCGGTTCGGATGCCATGGTGATCAACGGCCGGATTGAACTTGCCTGTCAGAGACTGATCAAGGACTTCAGGACCGGAAACAGTTTTGTGATCGAACCCCTGCCGTTGTTCAAAGTCGTAAAGGACCTGATCGTGGATCTGGATCCTTTCTTTGAAAATCACCGTAAGATAAGGCCTTATCTGATCAGCGATGAAGAAGCCCCCGATGCAGAGAGAGCACAGGATACTGAAAACCAGAACTTTATCGAACCTGCGCTGCGCTGCATTCTGTGTGCTTCGTGTACGGCGGCCTGTCCCATCAACCGTGTCAACGAAAATTATCTCGGTCCGGCTGCGCTGCTGCGCGCCTTCAGATACATTGCCGATTCACGGGATACGGCCACCGGCAGCAGATTGGCGGAAATCGACAATGACGACGGGATCTGGGGCTGCAGGACCATGTGGTGGTGTACGGATGTATGCCCCAAGGACATTCCTGTGACCAAATGTCTCGGACACATCAAGCGCTTCATCAGGCAAAGGGAGAAAGGAAAATAAATCAACGTTCCTGAACAATGGGCTACATCCACAAAGAATCAACAAAGGGAAATGAATTCATCTGCAGCACAAACGAAGAGCGAGCGTTTGAACCCAAGGCTCTTGGCAATCATCATCAACCTCGATACAAGTCTTGACAGGTTTTTCTAAATCATTAGGTTTATATTTTGATTCATTCCAATATCTTAATATATCTTCAAGGTGGCATTTTTTCCGCCGTGAAGATGCAGCGGGAGGTGATATGAAATGACCGCTAAGGACTTAAGTTATATGAAAATTGTGGATATGATTGCGGCGACGTTCTTGTTCATCGGTGGCATTAACTGGGGTCTTGTGGGGCTATTCGGTTTTGATTTGATTGCTTCGATTTTCGGAAGCATGAGCATTTTAAGCAGAATTATTTATTTCTTTGTGGCCATTTGCGCGATTTATGATGCGGTTATGTGGAATAGCATCAAGAAACGATGGGAATGCAGGGGGGAATTTTTCGGCAGAGCTGAGAGCCCAGCAGTCTAAGCCAGCGGAGGAGATAAGGAGATATAAAATGACGGAAAAGGTGTTAGGGGGAGCTGCCGAAGGGTGGAAAGCTGCAGGTTACCCCTTCCAAATTATTTGACCGCATTTGTGAAACCAAAGGGAAGCGTTCCGCGGGGAACTCTTCCCTTTAATGACGTTACAACGCTCATAGAGCCAAAATACCATCAGGCTGCGCCAGGCTTTCAATGCGGGACGGAGCTCGTTTTTCGTTCGCGCGTTTTCGCGCGTTGGAGATAGGGCTCTTCTCGCGGTTCAGCTCTTCAATGACTGCCAAAACCCTCGCCGGTATCCTTGTAATAAGCCCATGCCGTCGATGCTCGAGAATGATATGCCCTCCCTGGCAGGGCGGACCATCCCATCCGCGCATTGTCGGAGTTTCTGATATCCGGAATCGTCAATGCCTTCCATCCCGGCTCGGTTTTCAAGATTGAATCATCATGAACCAATACCTCGAATTGATGCGTTATGCGAAAGCGCACGGCGTGCGTAAGGACGACCGTACGGGTACCGGTACCCTCAGCATTTTCGGGTACCAGATGCGGTTTGATCTGTCCGCAGGATTTCCGGCGGTCACTACCAAGAAACTGCCCTTTCGCGCAATTATTCACGAATTGCTCTGGTTTTTAAAAGGTGACACGAATATCCGCTTTCTTAATGAAAACGGTGTGACGATCTGGGATGAATGGGCAGACGAAAACGGCAACCTGGGTCCCATTTACGGCGTTCAATGGCGCTCCTGGCCGACGGCAGACGGAAGGCGCATCGATCAGATATCGAAAGTGCTGGATCAGATTACCTCTAATCCCGAATCCCGGCGTCTGGTGGTGTCGGCCTGGAATGTGGGTGAGATCGAAAAAATGGCGCTGCCGCCCTGCCATATATTATTTCAATTCTATGTCGCCGACGGCCGCTTGTCCTGCCAACTCTATCAGCGCAGTGCGGATATCTTCCTCGGCGTCCCCTTCAACATAGCGTCCTATTCATTGCTGACCCTGATGATCGCGCAGGTTTCGGGACTGAAGCCGGGGGATTTCGTGCATACGCTGGGCGATGCGCACCTTTATCTAAACCACCTGCAACAGGCGGAGCTTCAGCTTACGCGTACGCCGCGGCCGTTGCCGCAGATGAAGATCAAGGCCGAGGTACGCTCGCTCTTTGATTTCAAATACGAGGATTTCGAGCTGGCCGGCTATGATCCGTATCCGGTCATTCGGGCGCCTGTGGCAGTTTAGGGATCATATCTTAAAACAATGGCGGGGGCGCAGTACCTTGCAACGAATCAGATTAGATACCGTTCCTGCGCGCAATTTGAATCATCTCCTCGAGTTCCCAGCTGGAAACCTGGAAAGTGCGGCTGTCGTCAAAATGAAGCAATGCAGCCAGCAGGGCGGCGGTCGCAGCCGCACTGGATCCAAATCCCAGTTTCCTCGTAAAAAGCCGCATACTGGCCGGGGGCGATCCCCTGGTCGCTTCGTTCCAGAAATACGATCCCGGTTTCAGCTCCTTCAATGGTGAAAAACCAGTGCCCCTGTGCTCACCTAATTTTTTAAGATTTCTTCTTTCAAGAATATCGCCCGATCGTTTCCCGAGATAATGGAGCACCAGATCCCCGAACTTGATATTCCCAAGCAGACATATTCCCTGGCTGTCTTTGCGCGTTTTGGTCGGAAAATTGAAATCTTCGGCAAGTTCACGCACCTCGGCCTTTTTCATCTTCCCCAGCGGGAATATAGTTTTTGACAGCTGCCTTTGATCCAGGAGTGACAGAAAGTAGGTCTGGTCCTTTACAGGATCGGGAGAGGTTTTAAGCAGAACCGTTCCGTTTTCTTTCACGCTGCGCGCATTATTCAAAGATATGACTTCAAGCGGAACGTTCAGCATTCTACAAACCGCCCGGGCATATGCCAGGTCCTCTTGCCAGCAATTGCCGCCTGGCAGAAGAGCAGTATCGACCGGTTGAATCTTCAGATAGAAAGCCGTAAGATTGAAGCCCTGACCCTGTAGAAGACGAAGCGCCACGGAACTATCCACGCCTCCTGAAACGAGAATGGCGATTCTCATCTTTGAACGGGCTCCTTTTGTCATCGATAACGCCCGCATCCGTCCCGGCTCTGATTCAGGTTGACTTGAGTCCAGCTGGAGAGAGGGCTTCGGGCTTCGGGATGGGGTTCTCAACAGCGATAAATCAGTGGAATGCCCTGCTATACTGGGCCGGGCAGCAGCGAGCGAGCGGCCATCATCGAAAACCAGGCAAGGAAATCTGGACCTCACGCTCTCTTTTGGGCGGTCGTCGACCCCGGATCAGCTGGGGAAAACAGGTTTATAGCCCGGGCCATCTTTATCCCGGGCCCGGGAATGGCAGAGCGATGATTTTTGGTGCGGCATCAGTCTGGCGCGTCGCACATGACCCCGTGCCTTCGAACTTGCACACCCGCCCTGCGGCATTAACCTATGAGCTAAATGTTCATTTGCGATCGTCACAGTCAAGGCCGGCTATTGGTAATTGCGTGCATCCTGCGCGGCAGCCGGCCGGGGGAGGGTGATCATGTTTTATATCCACAATCCATCCCGCAATCCGTACTTCAACTTGGCCTTAGAGGAGTACGCACTGCGTTATCTGCCCCAGGATCGATCCTATTTCATGCTCTGGCAGAACGATCCTGCCATCATCATCGGCGCGAGTCAAAATACATTGGAAGAGATCAACCCGGTGTTCGTACGGCGGCACGGAATCCACGTGGTGCGCAGGCGATCGGGAGGCGGCGCGGTCTACCACGACCAGGGCAACCTGAACTTTTCATTCATCACGGACCGGGCCGGCCGGGGGGCTTTCGATTTCCAAAAATTCACGGTCCCGGTCATCCGCACCTTGCACAAGCTGGGCATCAGCTCCGCTTTCAGTAACCGCAACGATCTGGTAATCGAAGCGCGCAAATTTTCGGGGAATGCCCAGTATGTGTCCAAAGACCGCCTGCTGCATCATGGCACCCTGCTGGTGCACTCCAATCTGGACCACCTGCAGAGCGCTCTCACCGTTTCCAAGGACAAAATCCAAGCCAAGGGCATACGGTCGGTCAGAAGCCGCGTCACCAACATCAGCGACCACCTGGGCGAGCAGATTCCCGTGGATCAGCTCAAGAACCTGCTGCTGGCCGCTATCGCCGAAGAAGAAAAGGACATGACCGAATACCGTCTTACGGCCGGAGATTTGACCGCGGTCCACCGGTTGATGCACGAACGCTACCTGCGCCGGGATTGGAACTTCGGCTCTTATTCTCGATTCAATGTGCGCCGCAGCCACCGCTTTGCGGCCGGCAAGGTGGATGCCCGGATAGGCGTCGCCGGCGGCAGAATCGAGCGCCTTAAGTTTTACGGGGACTTCTTCGCCCATGGCGACCTGGGCGAGTTTGAGCGCCGCCTGACCGGCCTCCGCAGGGACCGGTCCGAAATCAAGGACGTGCTGGACACGCTGGATGTGGACCACTATTTTCACCGTATCGAAAAAGAAGGTTTGCTCGATCTCATTGTCTGGTAGGTTGAGCAACGATTGATAACCGGGAGCATAAGCATGGAGAAAGTAAAAACCATTGCCCTTGTGGCCCACGATAATCGCAAGGAGGACATGGTTGAGTGGATCGAGTGAAATTGCAAAGTTTTCCTGCAGCACCACTTGATTTGCGTAAAAGCACTGCTGCGTATCGCCGTAGTGTACAATTTTCCGGTTGCGTGTAACCGGGCAACAGCCGATTTCATGATTTCCTCGCCGCTGATGAACGAATGCTATGAGCCGATCCGGATTAATTACACCGATTACATCAACAGAGAAGTTTCCATTGAAAGTGAAGCACGTATCATGAGAGCGTTGAGGGACTGATTGGCAAGCAGCTTATTCATTCCGCCGGGGCGGTATCATTTCTGTATCTGCTGATTCTTTGCAGCTAGAATCGAGCTGAAAAGCGCATGAGCGCTCTCGTACGGTTCATCGATGGATTTCCTCGGGAGCATGGTGATTGCTTCCGATGGGCACCCGCTGGCGCACAAGCCACACCCCACACACCGTTCCGGATCGAATGTTGCCATATCGTCGACTTCGATGGCTTTGACCGGGCACCTGTCCAGGCACATGCCGCATGCCGTGCACAGATCCGCTCCGATGATTGGTTCAAAAAGCGCATTCAAATATTTTCTTTTATTGTGGCCTTTCTGAACGATTCCCTTCATCGATGCACAGCAGCAGGGGCAGCAGTTGCAGATGTTGGAAAGGTGCTTTGCATTGGCGCCGGCATGAACAAGCCCGGCATCATCCGCTTTTTTGACAATGGCGATCGCCTCGTCGGCCTCAATCGCCCGCCCTATTCCGCTGTTGATGTAATACTCGGCCGCGGCCCCGAAACTGAGACACGTTTCCATCGGCCTGTCACAGCCATGTCCCAGAAGCTTGGCCTCCTTGCGGCATACGCATTCCGAGACCGCAATCACGCGTGCCGAGCGGATATCTTCTTCTATCTTCTGATATGGGTACAGGGCGATGTTTCCATCGATAAATTTCTGAATGGGAACCACCTTGAATCCGGGAATATTGCTGACCCCCATTTCGGTCTGATAGGCTTCATCGTAATACTGCTTGAAAAGCCCGGCCAGTTCCTTGTCGATGCGCTTGACCGAGTATTCGTACAAGCCGATCATGAAAGGAATGGCGTTATAAAGCAATTTCCCACCGCGTTCGGAACGAAATGCCAGGCCCTTTACGGCCATGGCGGCCAGCTTCCGGGCAATTTCGCTTTCATTGCCGTTCATCCGCGCGGCAATGGCCGAAGGTTCCTCGGGTTTGGGCCGGAGCATCAAGGCGATCGACGCCTCTTCAGGTGTGTAGAGGCGTTTGAGGATTTCCAATTCCACGCCGGATTCGGTCTGGGGATAGCCCAGGGGAAACCGGTCCAGCATACCCTGAAGTTTTTGGTAGACAGAATCGGACATGGCGGCTCCTGTTGCAATGGTGGGTTTGATATATCTATTTACATCTCGAGCAGGTGACTTGCAACCATCTGCCTGAGTTTTTTCTTTTCGACTTTGTTGAGCGCGTTGCGCGGCAAAGCATCGACCATTTCCAGCCTTTCCGGATACTTGTAAATCGCGACGCCTCTTTCCTTGAACAGATCCTCTTCGTCCAGAACTTTCGCCGTGAGATCCGGCCTCTTCCAGTAACCCGGAAATACGCCGGGTCCCGCGTACAGAAGCTCACCGGGGATGCCTCGTTCCAAAATCTCTTTCCTCGAAGCGGGATCGACGATTTTGGTGCGGGTCGCTTTCAGCACCTTTCGTATACTCTTCTGCAGAAGAAAAAAACGGTTCCTACGATTTAGAGGAGGCGAATCCGCCGTCGATGACAAAAACAGACCCGGTTATGTAGCTGGCCGCCGGGGATGCCAGCAGGACGGCCAAGCCGATGACTTCCTTGGGTGTTCCGAGGCGTCTGAAAGGGATATTGCGGATAAGGACCTCTCTGGCCTTGGGATCGGCGATCTGCGCCTGCAGCATTTCGGTTTCGAAAGCTCCCGGGGCGATGGCGTTGACATGAATTTTGTGGCGGGCCAGCTCCAGTGCCAGGTTGCGGGTCATTTGGATGAGCGCCGCCTTGGTCATGCTGTAAGCGCATGTATAGTAACTGGCGATGGTTCCCAGCACCGAGGCGATATGGATAATCTTGCCGCCGCCTCCGGCCTTGATCATGTGGTCGGCGACATGCCGCGTGCAGTTCAGGGTACCGTTCATGTTGGTATCGAACACGGCCCTCCATTCATTATCGGAGTAGTCGCTGAAGAGTTTCAGCGGGCCCGAAACACCCGCGCCGTTGACCAGGACATCGATGCGGCCGAAACGCGCGATCGCTTTTCCGACGGCCTGCGCAACGGCCTCCTGGTCGGCGATATCCGCACTGGTGACCAGGGCCTTTTGGCCGCTCTTTTCGATCCGGGCCGCAGTTTCCGAAAGCTTGGCGACATCCCGGCCGACCAGCACAACATCGGCACCCGCTTCAGCCAGGCCTTCCGCAATGGCTCCGCCGATTCCCCGGCTGGCGCCGGTGACCATCGCGATTTTCCCTTTCAACCCGAAACAGTGTTCCAGCATCTGTGCGCCCCCTTTGTTTTAAAGCCAGCGCTTGCGCCGCTTGTAGTGTTTGACATCGCGGAAGCTCTTTTTTGCGCCGACGGCCGACAGCCCGAGGTAGAATTCTTTGATATCTTCATTTTCCCTCAGAGACTCTGCGGGACCGTCCAAAACCACCCGCCCGTTTTCAAGCACATATCCATACTCCGCAACGGACAAAGCCGCCCGGGCATTCTGCTCGACGAGCAGGACGGCCGTCTTTTCGAACGTGTTGATCTTTTTTATGATCGTAAAGATCGTTTCCACCAGCAGGGGAGCCAGGCCCAGTGAGGGTTCGTCCAGCAATATCAATTTGGGGTGCGCCATCAGGGCACGGCCGATACCGATCATCTGCCGCTCGCCACCGGAAAGATACCCGCTGGTCGCTTTGCGCAAATCGGCCAGTTTAGGGAAGTAGTCGTAAACCATTTCCAAATCCTTCCAAACCGTGCGCCGGGATCGAACGAGGGCCGCACCGGCGATCAGATTTTCTTCGACCGTCAAGTGCTCCAGAACATGTCCGCCTTCCATCACCTGGATGATGCCCTTGCGCGCGATATCTTCAGGATTATGCTTGTGAATCATTTCCCCGTTGAATTCGATGCTGCCGTCGGTGACGGCCCCGTCCTCCGTCCTGAGCAATCCCGATATGGCTTTCAGGGTGGAGGATTTGCCGGCGCCGTTTGCCCCCAGCATGGCCACCACCGCTCCTTGCGGGACCTTAAGGCTTATGCCTTTCAGCACGAGAATCACTTTGGCATAGCGGACTTCTATGTTGTTCAGGGTCAGCATATCAGCCTTTCCGGCCGCGGCAGGCGGGGCCATCGGGGACAGCGCACCGCCATTCAGGGTTTCCTCCGCGGGCCTTTGTTGCGGCCGGGACGTAAACTAATCCGACAGCCCGCGAATTCCTTTGAGGAATTTCCGGATATCTTCGCGGGTGCGCGGCAGTATCAACGTCGCATACATGGTGCACTTCAAGTCATTGTCCTGATTGTAGGCATTCATCTGATAGGTAAGATAGCATTTCCCCCGCTTTATATAGCGGTCATAGGGTTTCATTTTGACATGAATGGTCTCTCCGACCCGGAAGTATTCGTGGATTTCCAGGGTCTGACCTGGATTGCGGGCGCCCGGCGTTCTGATCCAATTCCCCTTGCCCTTGACCCCCACACACCAGAAACAAATGGTGGTCACGAAAAGCGGATGGATCACCAATCCCCCGTAGGATGAATTTTTAGCGTAGTTTTCATCCACCATCAGCGGGTTTTGATCCTGGCAGGCTTCTGCGTAAAAGATGGCGTCCTCCGCCTTTATCTCAAAAGTGTTTTCTCCTTCAACTTCTTTTAAATCGGAAAAATCAATTTCATCCCATACTTCATAATTCTCGGCATGGGTGAAAAAATCGGTGCTGAACTTGAACTGCTTTTCCGTCCTGAAATATCTGGATAGCGCCGCATGACTCTGTGAACTTCCCATCCGAAACCTCCTTTGAATACCGAAATAAATGATAAAGGGTAAAGCGCCGCTGCGATCAATCCGGGAAAACCACCTTGAATTCGCTGATACCCAGCAGGACGCCGTCCTGATTCTCCGCCTTTACATCGACGGTTACAAAATTCTTGCCTTTGGTGATGTAATGTTTTTCCAGGATGGCCCCGGTACAGCGCACCTCCCAGCCCTGTTCAACGGGCCGCGTGAATTTGGAAGTGATTTTTTTTATTTGCAGGTTGGATGGAAGGGCCCATGCGGTCACCAGGGAGGTCATAAAGGACATCGTCATCATGCCATGCCCCACCGTATAGGGTATTTTAAACGGTTGGGCGGTCTTGACCCATTCCGGATCGTTGTGGACCGGATTGTAGTCAAACGAGGCCACTGCATATTTCCAGAAGGCCCCCTGATCGACGGGCCGATTAAAGGGGGGGAGTACATCGCCCGGGTTAACCGAATCAAAAGTGGTTTTGGTCATTTTTTCTCCTCCATCGAGCATGTTTGAAGTATTTTCTGCCGGCGATGGCCGGCCATATGAGATGCGGCTGGCCCTGCTTTGGGCAGGTGCGCCCCGCTATTTACCGGCCTGGGACTTCAATTTGAGGTTCCAGGGCGCTTCCATCCAATCCGTAACATTGCTAACCGTTCCATTTTTGTGCAGCTGGCATATCTTCAGCCATTTGCCGCCCCTCAGGTCATCTTCTGTGTAACTGATATTCTTGAACAATCCCTTGGCGTCAAAGTTTTTGATGCTCAGATATCCCTTTAGGATCGCCGCACCGTCCAATTGCTCGTAGCCCACGGAACGGATTGCATTTTTCACGGCTTCTTCCCAAACCATGGCCGCACCGACCGCGGCGATATAGGCGAAAGGCGGCACCGGACCGCGCTTGGAATAAAGCTGGTACGCCAACTCAACCCCCGGGATCTCTTTTTCCCACCAGGAAGAGGCCAGCTGGAATCCCATGTAGCCGTCGAAGGCCTCGGGCGGAACCGTTTGCGTGATCAGATAGGAGTTGAATACAAAATTGACTTGAGGAATGCTGATGCCCAGCTTGAGTTTGTCCCGCAGAACCACTTTGATTTGCCCCGGCATCAGCGTGTCGTAGATAAAATCAGGGTTGCTGTTGCGGATGCGTATGAGCAGGTCGCTCGTATCGGTGGGCAGAAGCGGGCAGTACTCCACGCCCACGATCTCGATGCCTTTTTGCTCGCAGTACCACTTGGCGAGCTCGGGCGAGCGGCCCGAGGCGTAATCGCCCAAAAGCAGCGCCAGCTTCGGTTTGCGTTTCTCCTTCCAGTTGGCCATGATCCAGTCCGCCATGGTGCACAGGGTGTCGTCGTAAGGCGGCATCATGGATATCACCCAGGTGGCCGGGTAAAGCGCGGGTCCGTGACCGGTGCACATGAGGACCGGCACGTTGTCCTTGGCGAACTGGGTTTTGAGCGCTTCGATGCCGCCCGAAAGCGAATCGAATGAAATGGTTGTGTGCTTGTCGTCCTTGGCCCTTGCATAGGCGGTGCGCATCAGCGGCAAGGTATATTTCGTATCCACCAGGCTGACGGCGGCAGGATGCCCGTCAATTCCGCCGTTCTGATTGAGCCAGTTGAAATAGTCTTCAACCGCCCAGCCCAGCGGGGCCGCCTGCGCATGTGCCGGACCTGTCAAATCGGTGATGTAAACGAAATTCACCGCTCCTTTGGATTGAGCGGTCGCCGTCGCGGTACAAAAAAGCAATGACAAAAGAACAATTGCGGTACTGCTGATGATGCTTTTTGTCTTCATTTTGCACCTCCATGTTGTGCCTGTGAAATTTTTTTTCAGTAGGAAAAAGGCCATAGTCGGTAAGATTCTTTCAGGATCTCCCATTTGTGGGCGATTCCGCGGGGCTCGTATACCAGGAAGAGCACAATGGTGAGGCCGAAAGACATTTCGATCAGCGCCGCGGAAAGTTGGGCCCCAAACTGGGGAACCAGAGAGGTGATAAACGGACCCGCCACCACGCAAGATTCATTGAGCAGCTTGATGAATAAAGCGCCGAAGAAGGGACCCAGAGTACTTCCCAGACCTCCCACAATCAGCATTCCCATCTGCCAGATGGAATTCGTCAGGGTGAAATCGTCGGGGGAGATGACCCGTGCGTAGGCCGCCCAGACAGAACCCGCCACACCGGCAAAAAAACAGCCGATGAAAAAGGCTTGCAGCTTATGCCTGTACAGACCTATGCCCATCGCTTCGGCCGCAATGTCATTATCTCGTATCGCAATGAAGGCGCGCCCCACGTTGCTGCGCAGCAGGCTTTTGGCAAAAAAGGTCATCAGGGCGGTCGCGCCCATGATGAGGTAGTAAAAATGGGTTTCCGTTTCCAATATAAAGCCGCCCGCCGTAACATCCGGGACATGCAGGGCGATGGCGCCGCCCGTAATTTCAGGGAAGGGATTTTTGATCAGGTAAAGGATGATGAACTGGGCGGCGATCGTGGTCAAGGCAAGGTAATATCCCTTGATCCGCAACGAGGGCAGGCCGAACAGAACCCCTGTGAGGCCGGCGCATAATCCCGAGCACGGCAGGCAGAGCCAGAAAGGGACACCGTAGCGGCCTGAAAGAATCGCCGTGCTGTAAGCCCCCACCGCCATGAATGCGGTATGGCCGATCGATATTTGTCCGCAGTAACCGCTCAAGATGTTCAACCCCTGGAGCGCGATCACGGTAACGGCGGTCGTATTGAGAAAGGCGAGCCAGAATGGACTGCTGAACAAAGGCAAAACCAAAAAGAAGAGCATGACCAACAGCATCGCGATCCTGTGGCGGGTGGTTCTGAATACCATCATATCCAGATGATAGGTGGTGTCGAACACCCCGGAGATTCTTCTCATGATTATACTCTTTCAATTCTCTTGAGCCCGAAAAAACCATATGGCTTGTAAATGAGGACGAAGACCATGATGATGAAAGGGATCACTTCTTTCAAACCATGGCCGATATAATAACCCGTCAAGGTCTCGGCGACCCCGATGATAACGCCGCCCAGGATGGCCCCCTTGAATGACTCCAGGCCGCCGACCAGCGCCGCAGCCATGGCGATCAGCCCGATCTCGGACAATCCCGAATCGATCCCGCGCAGATACCCCAGCAAGAATCCTCCCGTTGCCGATACAACGGCTGCAATGGCCCATGACTGCGCAATCGCGCGCGTTACGCGGATTCCCATGCTCTGGGCCAGTTGATGATTCTCGGCGGCGGCGCGCATATGCAGACCGGTGCGCGAATAAGTAAAGAACGCGCTCAGCAAGGCGACCAACAGCAGCACGATAAAAAAACTTCCCAGAACAATGTTCGAGAAGGGAATCCCCAAAAGGGTGATGGTGCGTTCGGTTATAAGGGTCGGGAATTTGATACCGATATCGTTGGACCACAGCAAAATCGTAAGCCCGCGCAGGAACACGGCGATCCCCATGGTCACCATGATCGTGGCCAGGATCGGTTGGCCGATCATTTTGCGGAGCGGAAAGCGTTCCAGGCCGTACCCGCCCGCGCCAACCACTGCGAAAACGATCAATGCGCCCAGCCATAAAGGGATCCCCAGCCGGACAATGACGGTCCAGGTCAGAAAGGCGCCGACCATCACCATTTCACCCTGTGCAAAATTGAAGATCTGCGATGATTTGTAGATCAGCACAAATCCCAAGGCGATCAGACCGTAGACAAATCCAACCGAGAGACCGATGGTCAGCAGTTGAATGAAGTTGATCATGGCTGCTCCCTGAAGGGGGTGCAAATCTTGATATAGGTTTTCATGAGCGTTTGCCGGCCGTCCCGATATTTGACCGGTGTTTCAATTTGCAGGCCGGACTTACCCTCGTAAATGGCGTCCACCAATTCCCGGTAACGCTCCTCCATGAAGGATCGCCGGATCTTTCGAGTTCTGGTCAGTTCCTCCTCATCCGGATCGAACTCCTTGTGAAGCACCACGAATTTTTTCACTTTTATAGCTTCCTGGAAACCATCGTTCACGCGCCGGATATCGCGACTGATGAGTTCGGCAACGGCCTCTTTTTGAGAAAGGTCGGCGTACGTCGTATAGGTGAGATGATTTTCCTCGGCCCACTTGCCTGTATTGGCAAAGTCGATGATGACGATAACGGCGATAAAGGCCCGTTTCTCGCCGCCCAGAACCAGTGCGTCCTTGATGTAGGGACTGAAGCGCAGTCTGCCTTCTATGTATTGAGGCGCATAGCGGGTGCCGTTGGAAAGGGTATTGAGGTCCTTCAGGCGGTCCAGAAATACGAGGTGTCCCTTTTTGTCGATAAAGCCGGCATCGCCTGTTTTTACCCAGCCGTTATTTACGGCCTCCGCGGCCTTGGCGGGATCCCTGTAGTAGCCTGAGAAGATTTGCGGACCTTTGACCAGGATTTCCTGCTCTGCGGAAATCTTGACCTCCGCACATGTGCTGACGTTTCCCAGGGTTTCGAAGAAGATCTCTTCCGAACGATGGCCGGCGACGAAGCCTGCCTCGGTGCTTCCGTACACCTGCTTGAGGCGCAGGCCGAGAGCGCTCCAAAAACGAAAGGTGTCGACGCTCATGGCCGAACTGCCGGTGGTGGCAATGCGGCAGCGCCTGAGCCCGAGATTTTCGCGCAGCGGAAAGAATACCAGAAGGTCGGCGCATAGGATCAATATGCGCTGCCACCATTTTCCCCGCGCCCCCTTTTCAGCCAGCGCCCCTCGCATGTAACCGATTTTTTCACACTGGCGATATAGAAAGCGGTTGAGCAGGCCGGCTTCGCGGATTCTGACCTGGATGCCCCTTGCCATATCTTCCCACTGGCGGGGGCCGTAGGATACCACCTGAGGACCGATTTCCCTCATATCCTGCTGAACCGTTTCGGGTTCTTCGGCAAAGTTCAGGGTCACGCCGCCGACCAGATGGGCCGCAGTGCCGAACATGCCTTCGCCGATCCATGCCGCCGGCAGGTAGGAGAACAAATTATCTTCGCTCGTTAGATGATTGTAATCGAGAAAGGCTTTGCCTGAACTGATCAGCGCCCGGTGGGAAACCATGCCCGCTTTGGGTGTTCCGGAAGTGCCCGACGTATAATAGAGCGCCGCAATGTCCTCTCCGGATCCCGCCTGAACACACTTTTCAAATGCATCGGGATGATTTTTGTCATACGCCCGGCCCAGCGCAACGGCATCGTTGTACGATAGCAGCAACGGATCATCATAGTGCCGCAGCCCGCGCCCCTCCCAGTAAATTATTTTCTTCAAGGCGGGCAGGCTGCCTTTGATTTCCAGGAATTTGTCGACTTGTTCCTGGTCGTTGGCCACGGCGATGCATGCATTGGAATAGCTGAACATGAACTGCACTTGGGCGGGCACCATGTCGGTGTAGATACCGACCATGATACCGCCGACGGCCTGCGCAGCGAACTCCGCCCAAAACCATTGCGGCTCATTCTCTCCGATAATGGCCACCTTGTCGCCCTGCTTCAGGCCCAAGGACAAGAAACACAAAGACAAATAGCGCACGTTTTCATAGCTGTCTCTCCAGGTGTATTCCTTCCAGATCCCGAAATCCTTTTTCCGCATGGCCACCCGCTCCGGCCCCTGTTCGAACTGCCGCAAGAGGAGCTTGGGAAATGTATTCATATCGTTCATCTTGACTCCGACCCCACAGGCTACTTTCCCAGGTATGCGTTGATGACCTTCGGGTTGCGCGCGATCTGCTCCGGAGGACCGCAGGCAATGATTTTACCGAAATCCAGCACGATGACTTGGTCCGAGATATCCATCACCACGCCCATGTCGTGCTCGATCAAAATAATCGGTATTTGCTTCTCTTCGAAAATATCGATGATAAACCGCGCCATATCCTCTTTTTCTTCCACGTTCATACCGGACATCGGCTCATCCAAAAGCAACAGGCTGGGCTCGATGGCCAAAGCGCGGCCCAGCTCGATGCGTTTCCGAATGCCGTAGGGAAGGGAGCCGACGACTTTTTTCCTTTCGGGTTTGATTTCGAGAAAATCTATGATCTGTTCGACAATTTCCCTGTTGCGGACCTCCTCGCAGCGGGATCGTCCGTAATGCAGGGCCGCATGCAGGGCATTGGATTTGAAATGCAGATGACGTGCAGTCAACAGATTATCCAGGGCGGACAGTCCGTTAAAAAGTTCGATATTCTGGAAGGTCCGCGCAATCCCCTGCCGGGCTCTTTTGTGGACCGGCATCATTCCAAGATCCGATCCGTTGAAGAGCATCCTTCCTTTTTGCGGGCTGTAAAAACCGCTGATGCAATTCAGCAGCGACGTCTTGCCGGCCCCGTTGGGACCGATAACCGCAAGGATTTCACCGCGATGTACGGAAAGACTGACCTCGTCAAGCGCTTTCAATCCGCCGAAATGCAGAACGATGTCTTCAATCACGAGCTCTGGCATCGATGAATCCCTTTTTATATCGTCCTCCGATTTCCTCCCCAAACAACCTGCCTTCTTCTTGGAACGAACGACCACTTCGGTCAAAGGAACCCTCTTGAGCCAAGGCGCAGTCCCTTTTTCCGCGTATGCGCTTCAGGCCGATTCTCAGTTTTTACGCCTACATGCATCCGGATTCGATGAACGGGCGTCGATTAGTCCGGCTAACCGGTCGGTTTTCGACCGGCTGGCCGGTTTAGATTCCATTAAATCGCAGGCTGTTCGATTGTCAAGAGAAATTTTCCGGGATGGACTTCCGCAGGGTATTTATGCTTCCGTCATTGGAAGCCCCGCGAAAGCCGCTGCTCTTCAAGAGATCTGAATTGAAATGAAAAAGCAGCTTTCAGTGACTTGCAATAAAAGGAGATCTGCAGGGGAACGATGAAAGGCGGGCGCTGACTTGATCTTTTCCGGGGTTAAGATGAGGATAGGCCGCTTTCAGCTTTCCAGTATGCCATTGAAGACGATTTCGAGTATCTGGTCTATGGCCTGGTGTCTGTTCAACTGTTTCTTTTCATCGAACCAGTATCCCATCCAATGAATCATTGAAATGAATTGGAATACGATCAGGTTGATGTTGAGCTTCTTTTTGAGCCCGGGAATACAGGTGAGTTTTTCTTTCAGCAGGGAGAATATATCCCTTTCCCTTTCCAGGATGATTTTCCTGCTTTTGCCGGTTACCTGATGGCGTTCACGAAGGACAAGCAGGCTCACTTTTCTGTTGTTAAGGAGATAATTGGCGTAGGTCCTGAAGAGCTCTTTAAACGAGTCGACTTCATCCAGCTGCTGTTCTGCACTCTTTTTGAGCGAATCCTCGAGCACCTGCATGCCTTGATCCGTATTTTTCAGGAGTATAAAAAGCAGTATTTCCTCTTTGGTCTTGAAATAGTGATAGATGCCTGCCTTGCTGAGATTTCCTTTGGCCGAAACATCCTGCAACGATGATTCCTTGAAGCCCTTGGCGGAAAAAACTTCTCCGGCTATTTTGGCGATATACGCTCTTTTTTCTTCCGTGCTTCTACCGAACATGTTCAATATCCCTTTCAACCGGCCAGCCGGTAAATTACTAAACAGCGAGCCGATACTATTAAAGGTTTTTTGACGTGTCAAGCAGGCCTTTTCAGATTAGAAGGTAAAATTCCGCAGCAGAGCAAAGAAAGCCCGGCGGTGCAGTTGCCGTCCTCCTGAGCATCAATGGTCGAAGCCCTCATGATTGATTTCCTGATTAGGCGACATTCTTGGATTTTGACCTGAGTGGCCCTGCTCTGCTCAAAGCCATGACCTGGATAAGTAGTAAATCAAAGGCATACAGGAAGTCTCCTTCAAGAGCGAAAACGGGACCAATAAGGGCAGCCGTTCTGAAATCGAAAAAGATGGGCAACCGTCAGGAAGGGGAAAATCAAGGGGCTTCCGGCACCGGAGAGGAACGGCTGCCTGGCATTCTTGAGAATTACCCTTATAATTATAATCAAATAGTGATGCCGTAAGGGAACTTGTCAGGAGGCAATATGGCTGTGGGTTGGTCCCGTGACGGGGCTGTGCAGGATCAAATAGAGGCAAACGTCGCGGATGCGGTCAAACTGGCCAGGAGCCGGCTGGGTAGTGGCGAGAGCCTGGCGCATTGCGAACAGTGCGAAGCTGAAATCCCCGCGGCCCGCCGC
The DNA here is from genome assembly GCA_003599575.1 of Desulfobacteraceae bacterium. Classification (GTDB taxonomy): domain Bacteria; phylum Desulfobacterota; class Desulfobacteria; order Desulfobacterales; family Desulfosarcinaceae; genus Desulfatitalea. Next base: position 19,590 of record QZKV01000012.1, read on the forward strand.
AAGGCAATTCCAGGAGTTCGCCTGTGCGTCAGCTGCCAGGCAGAGCTGGAAAAGCGGCAGGCGATTCCGACAGGCTACAATCGACGTGGAAGTAAAGACAGTCAATTGAAATAGAAAGGGGGACGCCCTTTGCATTTTCATATTTGACCCACCTGTTACACACCCCAAAACCGTCTTATCGGAGGAAGCCGCACAGGAATTCGGTCGCGGCATGCAAAGCCTTATCCCTGCGCCGCTTTTTCGAGTTCGTCCAGCCTGGCAGGCTCAGAAACAACTATGTCCACAAGGGCCTTGGGGATTGAACTCTGCTCGCACATGACCCTGATTTCCTTTTCCTGATCGCTGAATTCCAGGATTTCGCGAATGGACGCGATGTATTCGAGCATCTCGTTGGGCGGGATATCTTCCAGGGCAGGTCCTGCGGCCTCGGCCTTTTTCCGTGCAGCCGCTTCTTCTTCCAGCCTTTGCTTTTCCTTCAGCTCAGCTTCCATGGCTTGTTTGGCGCTGTCGATGGCGCCCTGTTCGACCTTGGCCATCTCGAGGATCAACTTTTCCGAGATATTATTGGTAAAAAGATGCCTGATCCGTTCTTCATCGGGCTTGCCTTTGACCGCTTCAAGCAAATTGGCCACCCTGGCCCTTTCCGCGCGCTCCCTTGCAATATCGGCGTTCACCTGGTCCAGCTTGTCCTGGGTAATTTCCAGCCTTCCGATGATCGCCCCGGGGGCCACTTTTTCCTCGATGAGCAGCCGGATGCCCTCATCGCCGGGCAGTCCTTTGGCCTTGGCAACGAGCAGATCGAGCCTGGTCTTCTCCACCATTCGGATCACTTCCGCTCTGCGCTCGGATTGCTTCAGTTTGGGCCATGTCTTTCCGACATCGTTGATGAGTCTGTCCGCCACCAGATAGGGGTCGCTCATGTCGTCCAGGGTAAAGGACGCGATCGCATCTTTGAGATCCTTCAGCAGGGGCCGGCCGGCTTGCCGCATATCATCCACCGCCCACCTCAATTCAAGCATTCCGCCGCCATATTTCGAAACCTTGTACCCCGCCTTATCCAGTTCACCCGCCAGCCGATGAATCGTCGATTCAAAGTTTTGCCCCGAGAAAGCCTGTGGATCAGGTTCCAGTAATTTCTCTTCGATCGCCAACCAGAGCGGCTTTTGTCTTGCTTCTTCGTTTGTCGTCATTTTCCGGGCTCCTTTTTATGATGTTGACCGATAATCAAGGAAACGACCCAAACCACCCGATGCAATGGTCGCCCTCCCAGCGGGGGAGCGGGTTGGAGTGAGTGGATATCCATCCAATCAGGCAAACATAAATAATGGTTGCAACCTTCTCTAAACGATTATGGAATTTTGTGCAATACACCTGCAGCCGTTTGCATTTTCATATTTATATCCTCCCTGATTTCACGCCCCGCCTGCAGATCCTTTTCGACCGCAGCATCGAATCGTCCTGCCGGCCCAAGATTACAGGCCGCATCTATAATATCACTGCACAGCAGTGAACCTGGAATTAGTATGACCTTGGCGAGCCGTCAATCATCTTTGGCCGGGAGGATTTCACAGCATATTTTCCTCTTTGCCGAGGTTGAGAATCCTCATCGCATTGCCTCCCAAGATCAGATCCACTTCCTCGCGGGTAAAGGAAATTCCCGCGGGAGCCTTCGCGGGCAGGTCCCGGATGATGCCGCCCCACTTGTTGATGGGCTGCAGGAGCGTATGGATCGGGGCGTCGGAACCGAAAAGAACCTTGTGTGCTCCGACCAGATCGATGATGGTGCGCAGCTCCCGGCAGAAGAGATCGTAATTGCGAAAGGCCAGATTGTCCCACATGGCCAGATCCCCGTAAAGGGTCGGCTGCATGCCGGCCAGGGCGGCCCAGGGCCGCCAGTTGATGGCGTTCATGTGGGCGGCGATGATGGTGATCTCGGGGAAATCCACGGCCAGATCGCTCAAGAGCGCAGCCTCGCTGAACGCATTGCGCGCCGGCGGCCCCAAAGGCGAGGTGTGGGTCAACAAAAGGCCCTTGTTCCTGGCCAGCACTTCCAGAACCCTGTACGACTCGGGTCCGGCCGGGTGGTAGCCATGATCCGGATGATACTTAAGTCCTTTCATGCCCAGATCCTCCAGGTAGTATCTGGCCATCGCGACCGCTTCGGGCCGCCGGGGGTCAAGGCCGGCAAGATCGATCACCCGGCCGGGATACCTTTTGACCACGTTGTTGAGCATCTTGTTCTGCCTTTGCGCCGTCTCCGCGGTCATGCGGCTAAAATGGTCCACGGTCACCGCAACCGTCACATCGATGCCGCCTTCATCCATGGATCGGATCAGCTGCTCCCCCGTGGGGTCGCCCCAGGTTTCGAGGATCTTTCTCACCAGGGCGTCGCGCTCCGCATGGATCCCAAGGATCTCCGCTTGATGCATCACATACTTGACCAGCCGGGCGGCGCCTTCTTCAGACATGGACGGCATGTAGTGATAGTGGACATCTACGATCATATGCAGCTCCTTATAAGAGGGTGGAAAACAGCTTCCGCGATGGATGAGGCCTGTGACTATTGCCAAAAACGCCAAAAAGGTCAAGCTTGCCAAAAGGATCAAGCCTGCTCTTGCCTCATTTAAGTCAAAAGCAGACTTGGCGCTTAATTGTCAATTATAGTGCCTGCCGCCCTCAAGCAGTTAATAATCAAGCTGTGACCCCGTGAATCCCGTGCGAACTTATTACCAAATCTTTACACGGCTTTCATCCATCCTTTAAGTACCCGCCTTACCATCTCCGTGTAATCAACGGAGCGGCATGGTTCATCGGCCGTCCAGACGATCATCGGAGGTGCCAAATGAAATATTTGATCATTGCCATCGTTGCCCTGGTGCTGCTCGCCGGGGGCTATCAGGTGCTCTTCAGCAGTTCCGGGCAAAGTGAGCCCCGCGAGCGGGCGTCAGGCTCGAACGGGAGCGCCCGCAGCGCTGTTTTCGCCGGCGGCTGCTTCTGGTGTACGGAATCGGATTTTGAAAAGGTGCCGGGCGTGATCGAGGCTGTCTCGGGCTACACCGGCGGCCATGTGGCCGACCCCACCTACAAACAGGTTTCATCCGGCGGCAGCGGACATGTCGAAGCGGTCAAGGTGACCTACGATCCCGAGCGCGTCGATTATGCGGCCCTGCTGGAATACTTCTGGCGTCATGTGGACCCAACGGACCCCGGAGGGCAATTCGTGGACCGGGGCGCGCAGTATCGCAGCGTGATTTTCTATGCCGACGAAGAGCAGCGCCGCCTGGCCGAAGCATCCAAGCAGACGCTGGCCGCCTCGGGGCGCTTTGACAAGTCCGTCGCCACGCAGATCTTGCCGCTGGGCCAATTTTATGAAGCCGAGGGGTATCATCAGGATTACTACAAGAAAAATCCCCTGCGCTATCGCTTTTACCGCTACAACTCCGGGCGCGATCAGTTTCTGGAAAAGGCCTGGACAGATGCCGGGGAGTTGACCATTCAGGAAACCCAATCGGTCCAGACGCAGGGCTCGGAAGAGTTGCGGAAGCGTTTGACGCCTTTGCAGTACAAGGTGACCCAGCAGAACGGCACCGAAAGACCGTTCGCCAACGCGTACTGGAACAACCAGCGGGACGGCATCTATGTCGACATCGTTTCGGGCGAAGAGCTGTTCAGCTCCACCGACAAATACGATTCGAAAACGGGCTGGCCGAGTTTTACCAGGCCCTTGGAGCCCGGCAACATCGTCGAAAAGAAGGATTTGGGGTTTTTCACGATCCGCACCGAGGTGCGCAGCAAAAACGCCGATTCCCATCTCGGCCATGTTTTTTCCGACGGCCCCAGGCCCACCGGATTGCGCTACTGCATCAATTCGGCCGCCCTGCGCTTTATCCCCAGGGAAGAGCTGCAGAAAGAAGGCTACACGCAGTATCTGTCCCTGTTCGAGTCGGCGAAAGTTCCAGAAAAGGAGAATAATTCATGAAATCCGTTCGATCGCTTTTTCTGATCGCCCTGGCGGCGGCCGTGCTGGCCGCCGATATCTTCCCGGCCCAGGCCGCGCCCCTTGCGCAGATCACCTTCTACGTCCAGTGATACGACGTGGGCAAAACGGCCCTGGAAGGGCTGAACGGCGTGAAGAAAGTGACTCGCGGCTTCCGCGGGTTCCGTGAAATCAACACAGTTACCTATGACCCGGGAGTGATTCATCCCGAGCAGATGGTGGCGGCCCTCCAAGAGGCCGGCACCTATATCGGAACCGTCGAACCCTGAGGCATGGCGCATCAGGGGGACGACGGTGCATCGACAACCGACCGTACAAAGAAAAGGAAGGTGTACCATGGCACAAATGAAGTTCATCCGAATCGCAGCCGCTTTCATTATGATAATGTTCGCCGCCGGCGTGGCCGGCGCGGCGGACACGATGAAGGACAAACCCATGCATGACAAGAAGGATGCATCGACGCATGAAATGAAAGATAAACCCATGCATGACGCAAAAGACAATTCCATGCAGGGTACGAAAGACAAATCCATGAAGGACATGAAGGATAAATCCATGGAGGACAAGAAAGTTAAACCTATGAAGGACATGAAGGATAAATCCATGGAGGACAAAAAATAGCCCCCGGCGCCTGTGTTTAAAATAACTCCCACCTTTAAAGGCCGCCCCAAAGTGGGGCGACCTTTCCGGTTTGGCGTGAGGTTCAGGGCGTTGATTTCGCTTGCTGCGGGGGCGTTGCCGGCGGTTTGGCGAAAAGGATGGCCGCCGCGGCCAGCAGGCTCACGGCTGCAAACAAGGTGAAGGCGACGTGGTAGCTTCGGGTGGCATCGAAGATCACCCCGGCAATGGACGGCCCGATGGCCGACCCGGCCGCCACGAACATGCCCGCCAGACCCGAAACCGTGCCGAAGGAGATCATCCCGAAGCATTCGGCGGTGATCAGCGACTGGGTCATGATGATGCTGCCCATGGTCAGCCCGAAGATAAAAGTGCCGAGGTAAAGGACGACGTTGTGGTTCGAAAGGGCCAAGGCGAGAATGGCCGCCGCCTGCAGGATAAACAGGCCCATGGTCACGTGGCGCTTGTCCAGCCGGTCGATGAAAACACCGAGGATCAGGCGGCCCGCGATGCTGGCTGCGGCGGTCAGGCTCACCGCGCTGGCCGCTCCGGCCAGCCCCAGGGATTGGGAAAGAAACGAGATCTGGTGCACCAGGTAGGCCACCTGGCAGATCATGGCCAGGAAGAAGGATGTCACGATAGCCCAGAATGATATCGTGCGCAAGGCCTGGGCGCGGGTCCAGATTTTCATCTGGCGGTCATAACGCAGGAAGCCCGCTGTTTTGTCGGCCGGCCGGCGCTGCGGCGGCAGGCCGTCCGGGAACTGGCCCACATCGGACGGCTTCTGTTTGACGACCAGCAAGGCCGGCGGGATGATGCCCGCGCAGTAAATCGCCCCCAGGAGAGGCAGCGCCAGGTTCAGCCCCCAGCGCGCGATCAGGAACGTGGCCAGCGGCACCATGACGATGCCGCCGATGCTCAATCCGCACGTCACCAGGCTCATCACCCGGCCGCGCTTGAGGATGAACCAGTTGACCAGCAGGGCGCTGACCGGGATCAGCGAGGTGGCGCTCCACCCCACGGCCATCAGCAGGTAGACGGCGTAAAGCTGCCACAGCGCGGTGATGTGTCCCAGCAGAGCCAAGGCCGATCCCACCATCAGAGAGCCCAGAACCAGCAGGCGCCGGGGACCGAAACGGTCGATCCGGCGGCCGACGATCATCCCCGAGATGCCGGCGGTAAAAAAATAGAGGGTCACGGCCGAGGAGACCGATCCTTTGGACCATCCGTGCGCCTGGCAGAGCGGGTCCAGGACCACCCCGTGGCCGTAAAAGCCGAGGCCGCTTGAAATCGTAAGAATCAGCGTGCCGGCCAGGCCGATCCACCACCCGTAAAAGATCCCCTGGTCGGGCCGGGGGGCGGTTGGAATTGTTTCGCGTTCAATTTCCATTGATGAAAGAACCTATGAGAAGTGCAACTTTGACTGCGGTCCAAACACCGTTTTAGAAGGGGGAGCCGCTGATCCGGATGTCTACTATCGCAACTGGGGCCTGGTGCACAACCAGTTGTTAGGGCTAAAGCTCGGGAAAACGAGTGCAATTCATTTTTTTCTCTACATTCTCTGAGCTCCCATAATTGAAAAATGGACTTTTTACGGCGTCATCCCACGTTCTTTAGGGAGGAAGCAGAACCGATAGCAGCCGGTGCTCGGCATGCTGCTAGCCGAGACATTGAAGTGACTCATTGGCGCGCTTCCAGGCTCAAGGCCGCTGTGATGGGCTCATCCGGTTTCAGGGCCGCCGGCTCCTGGGTGCCCAGCCGTTCGGCGGAGGTCTCCTGCGCCCGGCCCATTTCGGCGATCACGGCTTGCGCCCGGGCGCGGGCCAATTCGACGAGTCGAGCGTCCGGCATGGGTTGAACCTCCAACAGGCGCTCAAAGAGGCCCTTGGCCACAAAGCCTGCATCGGCCGCTTTCCCCTCCTTGCGGGCTTTTTTCGCTTCGTCCTCGAAGGCTTCCAATGCATCGTCGCCGAACCGCTCGCTGAACATTTCTTCCAGGACTTCGCGGGTTTCGGAGCTGCTGAAATCCAATGGACCGGGCACCTCATCTGTGTCCGGAACCTGGCCGAGTCGAACCGTCACGGCGGTGCGCAGGCTGCGCCGGGCCAGGGCCCGGCGATCTTTTTCGGGATGGTAGCGCCCCTGAATCATCAGCTTCAACTGCGGGCGTTGGTTCATGGCTTCGGCCAGTTTCAGCAGTTTTTCTTTTTCCGGCGGCGGCACGACGGCCCGGCCGGGTTCGAAAGCGACGCTGTCGAGCGTTTCTTCACCCCCGCCGGGAATGAGTGCGGCGATGGCCCGGAAGGGGCTGGTCGCGACTTTTCGCAGGAGACTGATCAAGGCTTTGCCGACCAGCGCACCGAAGCTGAATTGGGGGTTGTTCAGGTCGCCCTTGACCGGAAGTCCGAGATTGATGACGCCCTTGGAATTCTTCAACAAGGCCACGGCCAGATCGAGAGGCAAATCCACGGCATCCGGGCTCTCCACCTTTTCACCGAGCTGCAATTGCTCCACCACGATCCTGTTGTCGCCCGCAAGCCGGCCGTTTTTGACTTCATACGAAAGATCCACCGACAGCTTGCCGGCGTTTATCGCGCGGCCGGCGAACCGGCCCGAATAAGGCGTGAGCGAAGACATCTCGATGTTTTGGAAAGCCAGTTCGATATGGGTGAATTTTTTGGGGTCGAAGGTGTTTACTTCTCCTTGGCCGCGGGCGGTTCCGAATTCGTCCACACGGCCTCTGAGCCGCAGCTGTGAGCGGGCGTCTTCAACCGAAGAAATGCCGGCCAGGGTGCCCCTGAGTTCGTGGATTCGGGTGGCAAAAGGAATCGGCAGCCTGTAATCGGCAAAGGTGATCCGGCCGTCGTTGACCAGCACGCGCCGAATGCGGTAGAAAAACGGCTTTTTACCCCTCTCAGCTTTTTTCGGCGCCCCCTTGCCGGAATCGGAGCTGCCGGGGGCATCGGCTTTGATCAGATTGGCCAGGTTGAAGCTGCCGTCTTTTTCGATGATGGCTTTGCCGCCCAAATCCTGCACCCGCAGGTCTCCGATGTGGACGGCATCGGGCTGCAACAGCAGTTTAAGCTCATCGCTGTGCACCGATTTCCAGCCGAGCACGGTTTCGTCAATATCGGTCTCGATGATTTGCAGATTTTCAACCTTGAATTCCCCCTGATAGATGGTTTGCGCCTCGGTTCCCTTGATCGCGTGGCGCAAGGCGCCCGCGCTGGAGAAGGTCCCGGTTTTGAGCACCACGGCCGCAACCGGGGCGACATAGGGTTGAAAAGTGGCCAGGGCAAGCGCAGCCACCTCGATGTCGGCGGTCAGCGACCGGCCGGCCGGGTCCAGCGTGCCGGCGGCCTTTATCCGGCCGCCTTCCCGGATGCTGACGGAAAGTTCGACCGGCATCGGGGAGCGGCCGTCCACTTGCGATGCGGCGACCGAAAGGGCGTCTATGGTGAGAATCGGCTGATCGCCGCGAACCGTTCGATCCCAAAGGATCGCCTGCATGCCGGAAAGCGACATGCGGTCCACCAGGAATTGAAAAGAAGTTGCCCCGTCGGGAGTTGTTGCGGAGGGGCCATCCTGTTTCGCGGCAGCCGCATCGGGTTGTTTGACATCCGCCGCAGCAGGCTGTTGTGCGGCGGCATCGGGTTGCGGCGGTCCAAACAGGTGCGCCAGATTGAGGGTGCCGTCGATCCTCTTTTCGACCTGGATCACGCCGCCTTCGATGGCGATCAGGGCGGCGTTGAGGCGCTTGCGGGACAGATCGGCGGTTCCTTTTTCCAGGGCTACCGATCCGATGCGCACCGCCGGCTCCGCGTCCACGGAGCCGGCCCGGATATCCGCCAATTGCAGCATGACATCCTTCAGCAGCGCAGTCGGGTGTTCTCCTGATTGGGCCTCGGCCGCAAAACGACCTCGGAGCCCGCCGATGGCCGCTTCGAGCCCGGGCGCACGCCGCCGGTCCTCGTAATGGGCCGCGAACCCGCTGATCTCGAAGACCCCCAAATGGAACCTCCAGACCTGCGCACTTTCCTGCTCCGCGGCCGGCTGCCCGGTTTTTTCAGAACCCTTTTCAGGAGGCGCGGCAAGGCGCTGCAGGTTTAAAACGCCTTTGTCGTCCATGGCCAGGCGCGCGCTGCCCCCATGTACGGCAATGGCCCCGAGATCGACCTTGCGGCCGGTCAGGTCCAGCCGGGCGCCGCTGATGCGTGCATCCGGCAGTTCCAAGAACGGCGCCGGTGCATCCGGCAGCGCGAGAACGATGCCGTTCAGCAGCAGCTGGAGATTTGAAAAGAGGATCTGCGCAGGCGCCTTTCCCAGATCGATGGTGCAGTCGGCTTCTACCGCAAGTGCGCCAACCGGCGTTGCAAGGTGCAGCCTGTCGCCGGCAAAAGCCGCCAGTGTGGCGCTTTGGACATTCTGCAGGCTGATGCGGCCCTGGATCATTACGGGGTTAAGGCCGATCTGACCGAGCCAGTTCAGGGTTTCACCTTGCCCGCCGGTTGCGGTTAAGGCTATCCGGCCTTCCTCTGCGGGCAGCGTGGTCAGGTCCGTGATCCCGACATCCAAAGGGGCCACCGTGACCGTGGCCGGTTCACTCGGCCGTCGATCCGTGAACGTCAGTTTGCCCTTTGCGACACGAATTTTCTCGAAGATCAGCCGGGGCGGTTGCTTCGGCGTTTGATTTTCGGGCTGTCCGCCATTGGAAGGCGGCCGATCTTCGGGTGGCCCGCCATTGGAAGCCGGCCCAAGATGGGCGAGGTTCAACCCACCCTCTTTTTGAATCACGGCGTGGACCACCGGGTCCTCGAGTTGGATGTCGCGAAAAAGCCAGGCCCACTTGAACAGGCTTTTCAGCTCGAAATCGACATACAGCCGTTCGAAGGCAAGGAGCGGCCGGCCATCCGGCTCGGTCATGCGAAACGCCCGCAGCTCCAGCTTGAAGAGATAGGGATTGAACGCCACCTTGCCGAGGGCGGCCTCTTTTTGAGTGGCTGCGCTGATTTTTTTGGGCAGGTAGTGCCGGATGAGGTAGGGCCAAAGAAAGAACCCGGCCAGCGTGTAAACCAAAATGACCGAGGCCGCGATGATGAAGGCCTTGCTTAAAACGACCCTCTTCAGTTGGTTCATAGTGCATGCCTTGAAAGGAGATGTAGGATTTATGTCCATCGCCGAGCAAGCCATATCCAATTCGCCACACGTGGGTTTTCCGCTTGCACAGCCTCAATTTTAGGGTTCGACAATGCTTTTAATGCACCCCGTGAAGCCGGCCTTCAGCTTTTCCTTGAAACCGCGCCATTCGGCGCCGAACTTGTAAAAGGCCATGGAGGACAGCTTCTTGGTGAGGATGGCGTCCCGGTAGGGTTGCAGGGGGTCCGTGTTCAACTTGTGCAGGATCGTATCCTGGCCGGCAATTTCGATCAGTACGGCGGGAATATACTGTTCCAGCACGCTCCAGACCAATTGGCGATCCCGCAGGATGGCCGGTAGGTTGTTTTCGCAGACGGCCTGCAGTTCGAAGATCTGTTCGCTGGTTTTTTCCGAGAGCGCAAAAAGAGGGACGGCCGGATCGGCTTCATGTATCCGGATGAGCATCCCGGTTTCCAGCCGGGCGTTGCGGTCGATCCGCTCCATCACTTCGCGGATCAGCCGCCAGCGCGTTTGCATATCATCCATCAGCCTGGCTTCATACTGCTCATCGAGCAGCAAGGCGCCGAGCACTTCGGCGATAGCGCTGGAATAGACGCCGCCTTTGTTGGCGGTGGTGTCTTTGATCTGCTTGATCCTTGTTGCCGCGGCGATGGTCCGCCGGGCCGCCTCGTCGAAAAAGACATTGGCGCCTTCGACGATAAAGCGCAATTCCTTGAACACCGAGAGAAAATGCCGGACGTTGCTGCGGTTCACCGTGTCTTTGAGACCGCCGCAGGGGATGAACGCCTGGATATCGGCCATGCGGACAAAGTGCCGGTTTTCGGGGGTCGACAGGAAGTTGCGGTGAAACAGGGCCCCGTTTTCCACTATCGTACCGTCGGGAAGCCGCACATTCCTGGCCGCCACCGGAACCATGAATCCCTGGGGGCTCAGCTTGTCCAGCGGGAAATCCAGCGTGTTCGCCCGCGGCGAGGTGTGCCGCATGAAGGCGAGCTTGACCAGCGCCTCCCGGTCCAGCCCCTGGGGGTCGAATAAAACAGCCCCGCCGTCGATGACCAGGCAGATTTTCCCCTTGTAACATTGGATCTGGTTGGCCCCCAGATCGCCGTCGGGGCCGCCGGTCATCATCAGGTTCAAATTCTCCTCGACCGCTCCATAGTGCGCGACCAGGGTCCTGAATGCGGCCATGACGCCGGTGGTGGTCATGCCGCTGGTTTCGATCCGGTTGCCGATCCGGGCAAAAATCTCTTCTGCAACGGCAGTGACGACAACGGGTGCGCCTTTGACCTGCAGCTCCGTACCCTGCCCTTTGCGGTCAAAAAGGCCGAACAGGGCTCCGTTTTCCAAAAGCCCGTATGTGTCATGGGGAATGCCGGTGCGCTTGCCCGTGGTCAGCGTGCGCCAGTAGCGGTACCCCCGCTCGCGGGCACGCTGGGCCACCGCATCCATAAAGGTGGCGGTTCCCTCGTCGGGACCGAAGAAGACCATCTCCGGCTTGCCATACCCATCGATGACGGCCTCGTCTGCTAGCACCAGGTCGAGAATGCCCTCCGTGTAGTCGTACAAGGCGTCCATGGCATGGCCGGCGTAAACCGCGTGGGGGACCACCACCCCCTTGGCGCCGCTCTCGCAGATATCTTTGTGCTTCAATCGCTGGGCCTTGGGACCGAGCGCATAGTTGAGCAGCACGGCATTGTCGACGGCCGCGGGGTAAGTGGCCGCCGAGACCCGCACAAGCCGCAGACCGCCCCTGGCGATCTCGCCGGCCCGCATGTGCGTGCCGCGGGCATAATGGCCGTTGACGAAAAAGATGCCGTAAACGAATTGATCGAACACCAGGGGGTCCAGAATGCGGTTGTCGAACCGGAAGGCAAACGAGCGTTTCCAGGGTTTGTAAAAATTGGTTTTCAGGGTGCAGGCGACCAGTTTGAACATGAACAGGAAAATTTCACCATACAGCCGGTTGTCCATGAACCGGGAGGATACGATTGTGTCGAACTCGATCGCCTTTTCATCGAGCGCCGCGGCAATGATCCGGGTTTGGATCTGCGGATGAAAGCGCCGCTCGAACAGATGATACAGAAACCGGATCAAGTCAGGATTTTCCAGCACCGCCTCCAGCACCGCTTTGTGGCCGTAGGTGGCTTTGTTGGCGGCATGAATCCGGGCCGCAAAGGCTTCCTTGTGATCCTGTTCGGCCAGGTTGCGGAGGATCTCCCGGTCCGTGGTATTGTCGCGCTCCTTGAAAATGAACATGTGCGTAAAATCCACGGCGTTGCCGGCGAAAAGCATTTCGCTGAACGTCAGCCGGCCGTCCAGGTAGAGGTCGACCACCCTGCTGAACGCGAAGGAGAAGTAAGCGCATACGTCCCGCACCAGCTCAGCCCGGGTCTGCAGCGCAAGCTCGCCCATCACATACATGGAGCAAATGGATGCGGGCACGGCCGACTTGGCCAGGTAGGGTTCCCAGTAGGCCCGCCTGAGCACCAGGCCATGATCCTCGAACAGCTTCCTGAAGACGGGCAGCTGCGGCTTGGGGAAATCGCTGCTGAACATCAGACGGGTCTCATCGGTTTCGGGCAGGTAGGCAACCTCGATCAAAGGGGTGACGGCATGTTCGGCTTTCTTGAGAAAATCCTCGTAGCGCCGGCGGGTGGACTCCGGAGTGACCAGGTAATCCCCGGCCAGAGAAAACAAAAACCGCGACCCGGCAAACTGATCCCGCGAAAAATCCATGACCGTCTCCGGCCGGACGATATACGTATAGTAGCGGCTTTGCGGGCTTGCGTAGTACTCCCGCCGGTGACCGGAGATCATGTCTTCCAGGATCTTCTCCATGCTGTCCCGGGTCTCGTGGGTGGCGATGCGGACCCGGACATGGTTCTCTTTTTCCAGGTCGAAGGTGATGTGGGCCACGCGGCCGACAAGAACCGCCTTGCCGTCCTTGAAAGCGATGCTGTTGGCGATGGCGGCCAGGATATGTTTCAAGGATGCCTTGGTGAGGTTTTCGAAAAAATAGGCGGGCAGCCCGAGCTCCGAAAGCAGGATTCCGGCGGCGATGTTGATGCTGTTGGCGGTGAGCAGGCCCTCGGAGGAAAGGTCCACCACCGCCTCGTACAGGAGGCTGGGGTCGAGGTTCACGCGCCTGGCTTGTTCGATGATCCGGGCACCTGTCGAATCGATGCGGTATGGGCCGTTCATGGGATCTCCTGCAACCTGTCCGGGTGAAAGTCTACCGTTGAAATGTCTGTTGCATTGTGTCCACTCTCATGCGCGGCCGCAAGGGCTCGGCGGAATCATGCTGTTCAGCTGCCGGATCATTGTCCATCCCCGGGGTGTCGCATTCAGCAGGTGCGATCTTTGAAAGCGGTTATGCGGGCGGCTTTCGATCATTTGTCCTTTTCGATGACGATCCCCAATGAGCGGGCACGTTTGAGCCATTGCTGCCTGGCCAGTGCCCGCATATCGGCCACCATATCCGTCTCATCCATGATCTCTATACCCAGCAGGGTTTCAATAATATCTTCCATGGTCACTATGCCGGCGACACCACCGTGCTCGTCCACGACAAGAACGGCGTGTTGCCGCTGTTTCAAAAAGCGCTCGAATATTTGGACCAAATGAACCGTTTCCGGAACCGCAGGCAAATCACGGCGCAGCGAAATCAAAGGCTTGTCCTGATTGCCGCGCGAAGCCTCTAGGTAGATGTCGCCTTTCAGAACGAATCCGACGATATGATCGGCATCGTCCTGATAAATGGGAATCCTCGAAAATTTTATATCGGGAATTTTGATCGCTTCTCCGACCGTCATGCTGGCGGGCAATGTAAACATGACAGTGCGGGGCGTCATAATATCATCGGCGCTCAGTTTTCTCAGCAAGAACAGGTTTTTGATGATGCGCGACTCCTCTTCACGGAACTTGCCCTCCTTAAAACCGATATCGGCAATGGCCAGGAACTCTTCGCGGCTGAAACCACGCTCGGATTTACCTTTAGATATCAGACGTGTAAGCGCCAGGCAGAGGAAAACCAAAGGATAGAGCAGCACAATCATGGTCTGCACGGTTCGGGCCGTAAACGGGGCCAATTTCCGCCAATACAGCGCCCCGTATGTTTTGGGGATGATTTCCGTGAAGACCAGAATAAAAAACGTCAAAACGGCGGATGTAATCGCAACATACTCGCTGCCGAATACCACCATCGATTGGGCGCCGACGCCGGCGGCTCCGACCGTATGCGCAATGGTGTTGAGGCTGAGTATGGCCGCCAGCGGACGATCAATGTCCTTTTTCAACCATCTCAGCAGGCGCCCGGTCATAGGCGACTTTTTTTCGTAAGCCCCCATGAATCCCGGTGTGATCGACAAAAGGACCGATTCCAAAAGGGAGCACAGGAACGAAAACCCCAGTGCGACAAAAAAATAAATCAGTAATAAATTCAATTTTTCCTGCTTGATAAGTATCGAAGATTAAAAAGGCTCTTCAGGCCCATGACTGTACGCAAAAAAAGGCTGTTTATCAACACACTTAATTTGTTTGGGGAGCGATGAAGGCCGAGCGGATTATGAACCGATTCAGCAGCATTGTATTCGTCGACGAGACGTGCGATGATCAAGCTCAGCTTTGGCACGGCAGTCTCACTGGCGGAGAACAACCACGCAATGCCCACAGTTTCAGATGTCTTCCCTTCGGCTGCGCAACACTCCAGGGAAAATTCAGTGGCCGGGCGCATGAAAGAACTGGAATCCTTGATCAAGCCTTGCCGGCACCGCATGAACACTCAGCCAGTGAGCCGATTGCAAAGCACTATCGAAAATAGCGAGGCGGCCGTTGAGACCAGCTCATAACAGCGGCAAAAGGACACCCCATGGATACCAAAATTCCAGGCCAACTGTTGACGACCGCCATGGCCGTGATGCCGCACACAGACGTTGCGCGTGCGCTTGAAACGGCCATGTCTTTGGATGTTCCTTTTTGGCCCCAGCTGCCCAACTACAGTTACTACGAAGATATGTACGTACAGGCCGCCGAGCATTTTCCCGGCATTGTGCTGGACCTGGCAAAGCGGACCCTGCGTTTTTCGATGGACAAATTCGCCGCAGAACTGGAAGAGGCGCTGCTGCGGTTTGACGATCCGACCTTTTTCGATGTCAGCGAAACCTATTCGGCAGTTTACCATCGCTTTCTTGCGCTTGACACAGCCGACCGGCCCGCCATCCGAGGCCAGCTGGAAGGTCCGATCAGCTTTGGGTTCAACATCCTGGATCAGGACGAGCGCCCCATTCTCTTTGATGACACCGTGCGGCCCTTCATGTTCGATTTCATGGCCCAACGAATCAATGTTCAATTGGCCCGGCTGCAAAAACGCAATCCCAATGCCTTTATGTTCGTGGATGAGCCGGGTCTGCAGTTTCTCTTCTCAGCCCTGTCGGGATACGGCGACCTGAAGGCCAAAGGCGATCTGGATCAATTTTTCGCTCAAATCAACCGCCCGCGAGGCATTCATCTTTGTGGAAACCCCGATTGGGATTTTTTACTCAACCTGGACCTGGATGTTCTGTCGCTGGACGTTTATACCAATGCGGAGATTTTTGCCTCTTATGCGCCCGCCATCCGAAAATTTATCAACCGGGGCGGCCTCATCGTATGGGGCATCGTGCCCACCGGCTCCGAGGCGTTTGAACGGGAAGATCTTCTTTCCTTGATCCAGCGCCTGGAAAAAATCTGGGAGGTTCTATGGGCCAAAGGGATCGACCGGGACCAGCTGATCGCCCGCGCCATGCTTTCGCCGGCCACTTGCTGCCTGGTCAACCCGGACAAGGAACGCACGGTCGAGCGCGCTTTTACCGCTATCAAGGAGATAGCGCAGCTGCTGCGCGATAAATATCGACCCTAAAACTTTCTTTGGAGAAAGGGGTCATTTATGGATCTGGGCACCCATTAATATCATGCGGTAACGGAATGGCCGTTCGGGTCAGCCTTTTTAGCACGGGCCGGCTTTGCTCTAGCCGGATATCGCGTTCGATTTCATTGGAAAAAAAACCTGAACCGGAAGGGAGATATACTGGTGCATAAAAGAAAAATCATGGAAAACATTTACTGGATGGGCGCTGTTGATTGGGACCGACGTCTTTTTGATTCTCTGATCCCGCTTCCGGACGGCACATCCTACAATGCTTATCTGATTGAAGGCAGCGAGAAAACCGCGCTTCTGGACACGGTCGATCCGCCCATGAGCGGTGAATTGATGGCCCAACTGGGGCAAGTGGATAAAATTGATTTCATCATCTCTCATCATGCCGAGCAGGACCATTCCGGCGCCATTCCGCGTGTGCTTGAGCAGTTTCCGGAAGCAAAAGTAGTCGTGACCACCAAGGCCAAAGGTATGCTCATGGATCTTTTGAAAATTCCGGAGAACGCCTTTATCACCGTGCAGGATGGCGAAACATTATCTCTCGGAAACAAAACCCTGAAGTTTCTTTACACGCCCTGGGTGCACTGGCCGGAAACCATGGTGACCTATCTGCAGGAAGACAAAATTCTATTCAGCTGCGATTTTTATGGCTCCCATATCGCCACCTCCGACCTTTTCGTGAATGACCAGGGCCGGGTGCATGAAGCCGCCAAACGCTATTTTGCTGAAATTATGATGCCCTTCCGAAACACCATCTCCAGAAACATGGAAAAACTCAGAGGGTATGATATCCGTATGATTGCCCCAAGCCACGGCCAGATTTACGACCAGCCGGAATGGATCATGAATGCCTACCGGGATTGGGTTCTAGGTAATCCTCACAATGTGGTCGTTCTGCCTTTTGTGTCGATGCATGGCAGTACCAGGCAACTGGTTGACCACCTGACTTCCGCTCTTGTCGACCGCGGGGTACGTATCGAGCTGTTCAATCTGGCCGTCACCGATATCGGCAAGCTCGCCATGGCGCTGGTCGACGCGGGCACGATCGTCCTGGGCGCACCAACTGTCCTGGTCGGTCCCCACCCCCTGGCCGCTTATGCGGCGCTGTTGGCCAATGCATTGAAACCCAAGGCTAAGTTTCTCTCCATCATCGGCTCGTATGGGTGGGGCGGCAAAACCGTGGAAACCCTTGCTGGAATGATTCCCAACTTGAAAGTTGAGGTCTTGGAACCGGTTTTATGCAAAGGAGTTCCCTCAGCGCCTGATTTCGAGGCCTTGGACAAATTGGCCGGCACGATCGCTCAAAAGCACAAAGAGAATGGCTTCCGATAGAGCCGATCGGCCAGGCAAGCCGGGGTCCAGCCCCTTACGGGATAGCGCTAAAGCCATCTGTTTTTATGAACATCCTGGTGAGGGCCCCGGTGAATGCAGCACGCATCATGGACGGCATACTGCTTCCCATGATGCGTGCCGACCAAATCGATATTTCTACCCCACTTCGCTCCATCGCGATTTCAGTGAGCGGCTGTGCGGCGGGGACACAGCCGAACGTTCTTCAAAACTGTATGGCGAGTTGGGCCGCGAAGGCGTCGCTGGTTTGATAATCATTTTCGAATTCACTGCGCAGGTATTCCAAACCCAGTTTAGTGTTTTCGAACAGAGTCCAGTTTATGATGGCGCCGTACTGGGCTGTGGGGAGGAATTCGCCGCTGCCGGCATCGCCGTCGGTTGATCCGCCATAGCGCAAGGCCGCCTGCCAGCGATCGGTGAACGCGTATCCCAGTTCCAAATTCCAGGCAGCGGGACGGCATTTTCGCGTGTCGGCACCATCGTATAGCTCGCCGGCCTCAAAATCTTCCAAGGCCGCGACGTACTCTCCGAAAAACGTGAGCCGTTCGGAGAGTGTGAGCGTCAAAAAGGCGCTCCAACCGGCGACGGTGTCATTTAAGTCTCTCTGAACCTGATCGGCGAAAGAATCCGCGGCCGCCAGGTTGGAGGTGAAGGAAGCGCCAAAAGTGATGCCCTCCACAGGTGTGACGACCATCCGGCCGGCCAAATTATCGATATGGTCGTTGGCGTCGGCTTCCTTGGTTTTGCCGTTGAAGACGCCCACGCAGATATCGACCAGTTCCCCGCCCAGCCCATATCCCACCACCACCGCGCCTTCATTGGTTTCGCCCAACTCCAGGGTTGTGGGGTCGGTGATGAAATGACTTTCGAAATTGCCGAAGGGGATATACTGCCGGCCGGCGATCAGGTATGCGGGGAAGTTGTCCGTTCCGGTCAATGTAATGAATCCTTCGTCCACGAAGAGCTCATCTTCTTCATATTTGAACAGGACATGCCCATCTATGTATTTGGCGATGTTGGCGTCCACCGCCAACTCTACCGTCGCCAAGTCGACATCGCTGCCCCTTTCATCGTCTATGGTCCGATCGTCGAAGTCGATCCGATTGTAGCCGGCCTCCACCTCGATCAGTCCGCCGATTTTGATACGCTCGAACCATTTGCTTCCCTCGATTTGTCGTCCCAAGGCCTCTTCCAACACGCCGCCCCGGTCTTCCAGACTTTTTACGCCTCCTGGCTGCGAATCGGTCGCCTTCGGATCAGATATCACCTCCTGTGCCAGGAGGGGAGAAGCCGCGGCCGCATTTACCAAGATCGACACCATCATCAATGATACCATTTTCTTCATCTGCTGCACTCCATTCATCCGATGTGTTCATGGTTTGATATTCTTATGGGTATTTGAAAACAGTTCTGCTACAAACGAGCCCACAAAAAAGACGCAACACGGTCGGCCTGTTTCCAAGGCCTGTGTGCGTCTTCACTTGTCCGCCAGACAGCGCGACCCGCAAGACTTTATCGACGTTCGAGCGACTCTCTTTTTCTGCTACTCTTCCGGAAAAATGGCCAGGCTGGCCGAACTGAGCACCACCAGGATGCTGCCCACATTGTGAACCACAGCCGCGGCGGTGGGGTTAGGCACCCCATGCCGCTGAGCGGCATTCAGCGGCGCGATCATGCCCGCCAGGCATAGATTTCTACGGCGGCATGGCAACTGCACGCGGAACAGCTTTTGTGGCAGCCTGCCTGTAAAATGGTTCTGGACACCCTGCCTTTGTGTACCCATTGTTCCAGCATGCCCCGCATGGCGTCCGGGGTTGTGTCGAAGTGAAGCGACAGGTCGTTCAGTGAGGCCTGTCTGTGCTCTTGCAGATAGCGCTTGATGTCTGAAAGTATCATGGAACCCCTCTATTTTCTCTGGCGTTATCGCTGGTATTTCAGGCTTGCGCGCCGCTCACAAGGGTTGGCAACGCGATGGGTCGCTTTTGCCCTGCGTGGCGCATGATCAGCACGACGGCTGTAAAAAGCGCACCAATGAGAGCGATCCAGGTCAATGAGCTGACCGGGTGGCGAGCGATGGTGGCGGCCTGGTAAAACAAAGTGGCCGCCATATAGGCCAGGGTCGCGGCCCAGGCGCAGGCAAAAAAGGTCCAGCGCAGGTTGGTTTCGCGGTAGATGGCGGCAATGGCCGCTACACAGGGAACGTACAGCAGGACCATGAGAAGATATGCGAAAGCCCCGATGCGTCCGTCGAAAAGTCGTACCATGGCGCCGAAGGTGGCCAATTTGACTTCCTGCGCCTCGGCGGCGGTCTCAATACTGCTCACGTCGCCGATGGAGATCCCCAATGGGTCAAGGATGAGATCGGCCAAGCCGGCCAGGTTTTCCGGGATGGTGGTCAAGGCGTCGCCGATTGCGCTCGGCAGGTCGAACATTTCTTCTTCACTGTCTTGAGTTCCGGCATCCATCTGGGCGTAGAGAGCGTCCAGGGTGCCTACAACCGCTTCCTTGGCGAATATGCCGGTGAAGACGCCCACAGCGGCCGGCCAGTTTTCTTCGGAAATACCCATGGGGGCGAAGACGGGCGTTATGCTTTTACCGATGGCACTCAGAGCGGATTTATCGCTGTCTTCATTGCCGAAGGTGCCGTCCGTACCCAGAGTGTTGAGAAAGCTTAACGCCACCACCACCGGCAGGATAATTTTGCCGGCCCGGAACATGAAGGTCTTGAGCCGGTCCCAGGTCCTGATAAGGACCCCTTTGGCCGTAGGCATGTGGTAGGGCGGCAGTTCCATTACAAATGGCGTGATCTCGCCTTTAAGCAGCGTGCGCTTCAAAACCAGGCCGGTCATGACGGCGCATCCGAGGCCGATCAGGTACAGGCTGAACACGATGTTCTGACCTCCCACCGGAAAAAATGCCGCCGCAAAGAGCGCATACACCGGCAGGCGCGCACCGCAGGACATAAATGGGCTCATCAGGACCGACAGCGTGCGGTCGCGTTGGTTCTCGAGCGTGCGCGTGGCCATGATGGCCGGTACGTTGCATCCGAAACCCACCAGCATGGGGACAAAGGCTTTGCCGGGCAGGCCGATGAAGCGCATCAGGCGGTCCATGACAAAGGCGGCCCGGGCCATGTAGCCGGAGTCTTCCAGAAGGCAGAGGCACAGAAACATGAAGGCGATGGGCGGGATGAAGGTGGCGATGGTCTGGATGCCGCCGCCGATGCCGCCGGAGATTATCGCCGTGAGCCAATCCGGGGAACCGGCCGCGGTCAAAAGCTGGTTGGCGCCGTCTACGAAGATCGCCGCGGCAAACCCGTCGAAAAAATCGATGAAAGCGCCGCCCACATTGATCGTCACCATGAACACCAGATACATGGCCAAAAGAAACAGGGGCATTCCGAAGATCCGATCCAGGACCATGCGATCGATCTTGTCAGACAAGGTTCGGCTGACGCGCGACCCTCTATTGACGGTATTTTCGGTCAGCCGGCGGATCAATCCATAGCGGCTGTCGGCGATGAGAATGTCGGTTTCTTCTCCGAGATTTTCTTCGATCTTCTTCAAATGCCGGTCCAGAATACTTTTGGCTGCGGTAGACATCCGTCCCGTCGCCCAGGGATCTGATTCGAGCATTTTGATGGCGCTCCAACGCGGGGTCATTTTGCCGCCGGGCATCGCCTTTCCGATTTCGGGCAGCAATGCAGTGATCGCCGCTTCGATCTCGGCTGGATAAGTCACATCGAGATCCGCACATTTTTTTTGACCGGCGGCCTGGCTGATAACATCCTTTAAGAGACCGATGCCTTCGTTCCTGGCTGCCACCAGCGGCACCACCGGACAGCCGAGCCGCCGTGCCAGGCCCGGCACATCGATCTCTATCCGCCGTTCGCGGGCCATGTCCATCATGTTCAATGCCAGCACGAGCGGTACGTTCATTTCCAGCAATTGCAGCGTAAGATAGAGATTGCGCTCCAGGTTGGAGCCATCCACGATATTGACGATCAGGTCGGCTTCACCGGAAAGGATATAATCCCGGGCGACCGCTTCATCCAGGGAGGCCGCGGAAAGCGAATAGATGCCGGGCAGATCCACCAGTTCAACTTTTTTGCCGTCATGCAGATATTCACCCGACTTGCGCTCCACGGTCACGCCCGGCCAGTTGCCGACGCGCTGTCTGGCGCCGGTCATGGCATTGAACAAGGTCGTTTTGCCGCAATTGGGATTTCCAACCACACCGATCACACACTTATGCATTTCCATTTCCCCTTTCCACGATCAAAGCCGAAGCCTCGTCCTTGCGCAGCGTCAGCGCGAATCCCCGCAACTGGATCTCCACCGGGTCGCCCATGGGGGCGATCCGCTCGACGACAAATCGGGTCCCGCGCGTCAGCCCCATGGCAAGCAACTTTTCGCGGTAAACCGTGGCGCCTTTGGCATACCCGAAGACGGTGCCGCTCTCTCCCACTTTCATATCCCGCAGTGTCGTTTTCATGAACGTCTCCCTTCAACGGCGACCAGTATTTTCTGGGCCATGCCGCCGCCCAGGAACAGTCGCGTGCTTTCGCAACCCAACAGCATTTTTCCATCGAGCCGGTTTTGAATGACTTCCAACCGCCCGCCGACCCGCAGCCCCATGCCGGCCAGCCGATCCTGGAACTCTCTGCCGCCGCTCATGCAGGTAATTCGGACCCATTCCCCTTCCTGGACGAGGCGCAGCGGCATACATGCCTTTACATTCGATTCCATTTTCAGATGCCATCCTTGAATTTTTAAATTTCAAAAAACAAAGATCGTAAGTGAGAACTCATTTTGTTAGTGCCATCTAATTTTGATGGGTATATCTACATTGTCAGATTTTTTTGTCAAGCAATATTTTTGGATGAAAAAGGATAATTCGGGAGTGTTTTAGAAAAGGCTTACTTTGGTATGAGCCATGGGACGCCGGAGGCGCGATGGATGGTGTGCCCAGTTGACGGAGAGGGTTGTACCGATTGCGAATATTGCGCGCTTGCGCGGCTGGAGCGACGGTTCCTTATTGTTGCACTTTCCTTAACGAAGTTGCCATAAAGGAAGTGCAACAAGCGGGGTTGCCGCAAGAACCCCGCTTTGTGCTTTTTCGGGAACGCCTCAATCTTTGGGACGGATCTGCTGCGCCAGGTAAATGGGTTTGCCCATTTGATTGATCTGATCTAATTGGGCCTCGAGTTCATCCAGGTGCTCCTCTTCTTCTCTGAGGATGGAATTCAGAAGGTCGCGGGTCCCGTTGTCCCCCTCACCGACCGCAATTTTGATGGCTTCGTTGTAGGCTTTTACAGCGCTAATTTCCAGGGCCAGATCGTTTTTGTGCTGGGCTTCGACCTCCTCGCCGATGCGGATAGTCTGCAGGGTGCTGACATTGGGACGACCTTCCAAAAACAGAAGCCGCTCGATCAGCTTTTCGGCATGGACCATTTCAGTGAACGCTCTGGCGCGGTCCATTTTATGAAGCCGCTCATAGTTCCAGTTTTCACACATTTCCGAGTGCACCATATACTGGTTGACGGCGGTCAGTTCCTCGGCCAGAAGCTCATTGAGCTTCTGAATAACTTTTTCACTGCCTTTCATTGCTTTCTCCTTTGTTATGGTTGGGTTGGTGTTTTTATGGGTGTGAAAAGCGAAGGAACGAATTGAGTGTTTGGTCGAATAAACTTACTCTGGGTCTGCAGTTTTTCTGAATAGGGCAATGACCCTAATTGGCGGCTGTTTTTTACCCAATCACGGCCGGATGAGGTGGTACAGGACGGGTTTGATGAGAGGCTGGCTTGCGCCCACCATGCCTTATTTATTAGACGCTGCCTTATTTTTCCTGGTCTTCTTTGCCTTCTGATTGATCTCGCAGGAGAAAGTCTTGGCACAGGCCTCGCATTTCTGACTGGTGCGCCCGGTCTTGCGGAATTCTTCAAAGTAGTGCAGCCAGCTGTCTCCGGCGCGGGGGCAGGCTTGAATAAACTGCATGAAGTCGGTCAGGCTTTCAAGCGTGGAGACACTCAGTGAATGCTCCATTTTACACGCTTCTTCGTCAGCCGTTTGGTGATCGATCTTGAGAATGTCGGTCAAAAACCGGAACAACACCTGGTGTCTGCGGTGCATTTCCCGCCCGACACTGGCGCCACTGTCCGTCAGCTCCACATACTCGTACTTTTCGTAATTGACCAAGCCCCTGTCGTTCAAGGTCTTGAGCATGCTGGTGACCGTGGGCATTTTGACATCCAGCCGCTTGGCGATATCCCTGACGCGGATCACTTTCTTATCCTGGTCCAAGTCGAAAATAGCCTCCAGATAGTCCTCCATGGTAGAGGTCAGCGGCTTTTCGGGAGCGTCGATATTGGGTGCTGTCATGACATCCCTTTCTTTAACTTTGCGAATTTTATTAGATGCATCTAATATCAAGCATGCGCAATCTCAGTCAAGCGTTATTGTGATATTATGCGTTGTATACCCCTTTTCCTATTGGGGATCGGCATTCCAGATGCGCTTCCAGATCCAGGGCAGACGTCCTGCGCCGCGTTCGCCCCTGATGCGCTCGCTTTCAGTGGGAATAGAATGCGGGTTTCCCATCTCCGCAACCTTGAATTGAAAGAAATAGTAGGGTTCCAGGCCCATTCGCAAATCAGTTAAAACGATGGCGCGGTCGCGTTTTTGGACTGAATAAAAGCCGTGCGTGAACCATTGCAGCCGTTGCACCGGCCAATGTCCGCTGAGGCCGTCCAGCAGGTGTTCATTGCTGGGATGGCGGCTGAAGCGGATATTTCTGTCTTTATCCAACAGGGAATAGAAGCCTTCGTAGTATCCCCGGTCATCCATCACGAGCACCCTCCACAACAGCGTGTTGAATGGCGTCGGGACGGTAAGAAAGTTCCGGTAAGCAATGTTTTGCCGCGCCAAGTCCTGTTTGACGGTATCGTTGACGTAAAGCTTGGCACCCATACTCCAGGCCAGGTAAAGGGTGCTCAAGGCCAGACAAAAGGTGCTGAAGCGATGGCCGCGATCACCCTTGCGGGACATCATGGCCGCGGCCAATACGCCGCCCATCAAGGGAATCGAATAGACCGGATCGATGATGAATATGGTGGACCACATGACCGGCGGTGTCGCCAGCGGCCACAGAATCTGGGTGCCGTAAACCGTCAGACCATCCAGCAGGATGTGGGTGATCAATGCCAGAAAGACCAGCATAAACCACCGTGTGCGGTATTCACGGGTGCCCGGATGCAGTTTGAGAATCAGCCATACGAAAACCGGGGTAAGGGCGCTCAGCACGAAAACCGAGTGGCTGAACCCGCGATGGTAGGTGAATTCTTTCACGGCCTCTCCGAAGGGGATCAGCACATCCAGATCCGGAAACAGCCCGCAAAGGCCTCCCCACAAAATGGCGCGATTGCCGATGCGACGACCCAATGTGGCTTCACCCACCGCCGCACCCAGCGCTATTTGAGTAACTGTATCCATTGCATTGACCTCTTTCGTGGGATTACGAACCCACATGCTGATCTTGAATGATTTGGCTTCGCCGCCGCGCCAATATTTTCCAGCGGGCTCCAACCCGGCGTTGCGACAATAACAAAAGTAATGATCGCGCGCGAGGAAGCAAAAACAGCACGGCATAGGCGAATGGCGGGGCAAACCTGTCGAATGTCCCAAACAGGTCCAGCGGGCAGCTGTTTTTCGCCCAAGCGTTACATATAAATGGACAAAGCACCCTGCACCCAACGGCGGTCCATTTTGGGAGGCGCCGGCGTTGGGTGCAGGATGCTTTGGTCACCACAGAATACGGCCAGGTGATCCGGTTGTCCGGTGTGGTTACCACGGCCGATTTAGCCCCGGACGACCCTTTAAAAAAGATGTCTGCGATCACTGCATGCGCTGCGTCGAGGCCTGCCCGGTAAAAGCCTTGTCCGGGAACGGCAAAATAAACAAGAAGCTGTGTGGGGACCGCATCTTTAGAATTTTTCCACCAGGCAACCCTTTGGTACAAAGTTGCGTCTGTATATATCAAAGAAGAAACGGCCGACACAGTTCTTCTCATCATCGCAGCCTTCGGGAAAGGCGCCGTTCGTCGTTTATTCTCTGGCTTGGGGCCATTCTTGACGGATGACGCGATTGACAACGCACAATGAAGTAACGAGGCTTCACATGAATACAGATGCGTCTGACAGAAGATACGAATTCGACTGGCTTCGTGTATTCGCCATTCTGATGGTTTTTCTTTATCACAGCACGCGCTTCTTTAACTTGGGAGACTGGCACGTCAAGAATGCGGATACTTTTGTCTGGGTGGAAATCTGGAACATCTATGCGATGAGTTGGTTGATGCCGCTCTTTTTCATTATCTCCGGCGCAAGCTTGTTCTATGCCATCGGGAAGTCCGGCGGCTGGCTGAAATTTACCGGCGATAAATTTCGCAGGTTGATGATTCCGCTCTTGGCCGCGACGGTCACCCACGCCGCCGTGCAAGTGTACCTGGAGCGATTGACCCACGGCCATTTTTCAGGCTCATTTTTTTCATTCCTCCCGGAATACTTCAATGGTGTTTATGTGGGAATAGGCATGCCGTTCGGGAATTTTGCCTTTCATGGTATGCATCTGTGGTTTCTTTTGTTTTTGTTTTGCGACAGCCTCATCTGCTATCACTTGTTCCTGTGGTTAAAAGGAAATGGAAGCGCTGTTTTGGCCCGCATGATCTCGTTTTCCACTATGCCGGGGCTGATCTATCTGTGGTTTGCGATTCCCTTATTTATCATGAAAGCGATCCTTCCGGCGGATTTCCTGAACGCCGGCGCCGGCAGCTGGGGGTTTTTGTACTATCTCTGGTTTCTGATTGCAGGATTCATGATTGTGTCGAGTGAACGGCTTCAACGGAGAATCAAGGACCAGCGCTGGATTTCTCTTTTGCTCGGTGCCGTTTTGTCGACGGCGCTCCTTTACCAGCTGTTCAGCCCGTCCCGCGTGGTTCTTCCGGATTTATCGGTCCATTGGGTAAATGCCTCGCTTTACTTCATCAGCGCCTGGTGTTGGTTGTTTGCCATCCTGGGCTTTGGTATGCGGTTCCTGGCTTTTGACCGTCCTTTGCTGCAACATGCCAATGAAGGGGTGCTGCCTTTTTATATTCTGCACCAGCCGGTCCTGCTCGTCACAGGCTACTTCATCATGAGTTTCCCGGCTCATGGTTTCCTGAAATGGGCGATTGTTTTTTCCAGTTCCCTTATCGTCATCATATCCCTTTACATTTTCGCTGTCAGGAAGTTCGATGGCTTGCGCTTTTTGTTCGGGATGAAAACAAGCCATCCTTTTTTCGCTGTTTTCAGGAGAAAACGGGCCCTGCTTGGCTTGATCGCCCTGTATGTCGGCCTGATCGCTTTTGCGATCAGCGGCGTATCCGTAGACCGCTCGCCCATGCCGTTGACTTATGCTCCGGAAAAGGACATCGTTTTAAACATCGAATTCATCTCCGGCAGGTCATTAAACGGCGTTCATGTGGTCAACGACGGCGATACGTCGATCGGGCAGGCAATCGAGTTTTCAGCGCATGCGAATCAGCGGCCGGAATCACACCCGAAGGTGTATGTCGATATGCGCTTCGCGGCTCCGGCCGGCAGGTATGCCGTTTGGTTAAGGGGGAAAAGCAGCGTGGACGGCACAACGGATTCCGTCTGGCTGCAGATCGATGATCAGATCGGAACGCGAAAGGGCCTCCGCGCCGGGAACTGGCTGGATGTTCATCCGGCCGGTATCTACGCATGGGCGGGCGACAGCGCCCATCCCATCGCCATCGAATTGAAGCATTCCGGAGATCATGCCATTCGCATTCAGCCGCGTCAGACGCCTCACCGGATCGATCAGATCTGGTTGAGCCGATTTCAGCGCCGCATCCCCGACACATCGAGTCCCATAAGGTAAGCGAAAGTCGGTGTTCATGTATGAGACATGCGGCCGCACGCGGCTAAACAGAGATCAAAGATAAAAATGAGGATTCAATTGAAAGTGTCGGGCTGTTCGATGGATTAGAAAATATGCTATAGGGAAATCCCGAATGAGTTGAAGATTTCTGCAGTTTCTGACAGCTGGCCGCCATTTTTCAGCAGTTGACTTGACGTTAAAAACGATACGCGATGCAATGAAACCACCGATGGTAAAAAAAGACGCTGCCGGCGAATTTGACAACCAGGATTCTCTGATAGACTTGGTAAAGCGCTGTCAGGACGGTGATTCCAATGCCATGGAGACGGTTTACAATCATTACAAATCTCCTCTTTTCAATCTGGCCTATCGTTTTGCCAAAAATTATGCCGCTTCAAAAGATTTGCTTCAGGATATCTTTATCAACATTTTTTCTCACATCGACGGCCTGCGGACACCTGAAGCATTTAACGGCTGGCTGTACCGGGTGGCGATCAACAGTTGCATCAGCTTTGTCCGTCAAAAAAGGAAGGTGCATGAAGTTTCCCTGGACGAAATTGAAAATACAATTTGTGCCGAAGATGTGCATAGCCCCATGCGGCAGCAACTTGAGGAGGCGGTCGGAACGCTGCCGATAAAGCAGAAAACCGTTTTCCTTCTGCATGATGTTCAGGGTTTTACACATGCCGAGATAGCGGGCATGACGCGATTGACGGAGGGGACATCCAAGTCGCAGTTATTCAAAGCAAGGATGAAAATAAGGAATTATTTGCGGAGTAAACTGTAATGCGATGCTCAAAGGTGCAAAGACTCATCAGCGATTATATCGATGATCTCCTGGAAAGCCGTCAGGTCCAGGAACTGGAACTGCATCTACAGCGATGTCAGCGCTGCAGTGGTGTGCTCGATGAAATGCGGTCCATCGTAAACGGGGCGAAAGGGCTGAAGATGGCTGCGCCTGCCGAAAATCTGTGGCCGGCCATCAGAGATGGGGTGGAACGGAAGCGGAAAAAACCCTTTATCAGGATGCCGGGGAAAAAACCGTTTTTCGGCTTTCCCCTTCATCCCGCCCGTCCGGCCTATGCAGCAGGCGCTGTACTGGCTGTCGTTTTTATTGTGTCTGTGCTTTATTACGGACTTCCCTTCATCCAGCAAGGAAGCAGCGGACATGCACTGAGCAAAGATGAGCAGGATCAGCTTCAACTGGCAGGGCAGCATTACCAGGCCGCGATCGACGCTCTGGCCAAGGCCGTATCGGATCAAAAGACGACGCTCAACCCCGAAATCGCAGCGGTATTCGACGAAAATCTGAAAATCATTGACGATTCAATACGCGCGTGCAAAGCCGCGCTGAAAGAACGACAAGACAACCGGGTGGCCAATCTTCATCTCCTGATTTGCTATAGAAAAAAAGTGGAGCTTCTAAACGAATTAAGAAATGTGGAGATGTAAGTGCGCAATGCAGGGCATAAATGGAGACCGTCGATGAAAATCCATACTTCCCTTTTGATGATTATGCTGCTTTGTATACCTTCCGTCCTGTTGGCCGAAGGGGAAAACAAGCTGGAGCGGACCTTCGTTCTGGACAGGGACGGCAAAGTATATTTGGAATTCAGAAAGGGCACAATTGAAGTAAATACTTGGGGCAGGAATGAAGTCAGAATCGTTACCCATAAAGATGCATCGCTCGATGTCAGTCATACGAAAGAAAATATCAGGATCAGTGCGAACCGTCCGCAAGCGCATTATGCGCTCTTCATCCCGGACATGGCTCATTTAAGAGTTGAAACCATCAGCGGCAGCGTGAAAGCCAAAGAGATCGGCGGCGCTGTGGATATCAGAACAACCAGCGGCGATATAGAGGTTCTCGCGGCCAAAAACGGGGCAAGCTGCAAAACCGTCAGCGGCGACATTCAGATGGGAAAGGTGACCGGAAACGCCGATTTGAAAACAACATCCGGCAAAATAACGGCCGAAAACATCAATGGGTCCATTAAAGCGGATACAGTAAGCGGCAATATCCAGATCGAAGCCTTTTCGCATGCGGACGAGGTGGAAATTGAATCGATCAGCGGAAATATAAAGTTGCATGGGGAGTTGAGCCCCGGCGGGATTTATAAAATTGATTCGCACAGCGGCAATATCGAGATCGAGTTGCCGTCCGGTTCAAATTTCGAGCTTCGGACGGAAACATTCCACGGAAACATCGATTGTGATTTTGAACTCAGGCTCTCGGGAAAAATCGACCGGAAGATCATTCAAGGAATCACCGGCAAAGGCGGGGCCCGCCTGAGCGTATCCTCCTTCAGCGGAAAAATCCGCGTCAAAAAACGGTAAAGCCTCACAAACAGAGACCGCGGCAGGATCTTGGTTGATTGAATATATGCTCGTTTTGAAAAACGATTATGGCGGGAGATGTCTGATGACGACTGTGGCCAAGAAGCAAAATCGTGTGATCTTTCTCGATAATCTGCGCTATTTTTTTGTTGTCTGCGTTGTCCTGCTGCATTCGGCAACAAGCTACAGCAACGTGTTGACATGGTGGCCGGTCGTCGACAAAAACACCGGTATCCTCTCGATTGTGATCAGCGCCTATATCGACGCCAGCGCCATTCTGCTCCTTTTCTTTATAGCGGGCTTTTTCGCCGTCCCGACCATTCAAAAACACGGGTTCGGCCCGTTTCTTACCGGAAAATTGAAAAGGCTCGGAATCCCCTGGCTGGTCTGTATTCTCGTTGTCGGCCCGGTCCTTCCGCTCATTTATCACTATACGCGCGATGGTTTGACTTTATCCATGAGCTACTGGGACCGCTGGCTGGTTTTGATGAATCATGCAGCGGAATTCAATGTGGGCGTGATCAAGTCGATGGATCTGCTGAAGCAGAACGACCGGTTTTTTCAGCGCTACATGTGGTTTATTTCGTTGCTGCTTTTGTTTTTTATCCTGTTCGGTGCAGCTTACCGTCTCAAGAGCGGCTGGTTCGAGGCGGGCCAAAAGATCGAGCCCTCGAAAGAAAAATCAGGGATGCCTTTTTGGGGTATAATCGCGGGTTTTGGATGTTCGACTTTCTTTTTATCCATGCTTGTCATCCAGGTGATGCTTCGCTTATACCCGGAAAACCGTAATCCCGAGGCGTGGTTTACTCTCGGAAACGTCATTCAGTTCCAGCCGTCGCGATTGCCGGCCTACGTTGCCTACTTTTTATTAGGGATTTTCATGTTTAAAAACGACTGGGCCGGACGCGGCAAGTTTTCCGGCAGCCTGATTCCCTGGATCCTTGCATTCATCCTCACATCGATTGCATACGGCGCCAGCGGATTTTTTTTCATGCAGGCCTCGGCGGAAGCAAAGCTGATTTGGGGTCCCATACTGTTTTTCGGCCGCAATCTGCTTTCCGCGGCGATCCTGGGATTCTTTCTGGTTTTTGCTTACAGGTATTGGAACCGGCCGTCCAGGATCAACCGCGACCTTGCAGCCAATTCATACAATATCTATCTGGCGCATTATCTTTTTGTCATTTTGTTTCAGCTAATGCTGTTCTCGGTTTCCGGTCTACCGGGAGACATCAAATTCGCGATCGTCGCAATGCTGTCTTTGGCTTGCGCTTACTGCGCCAGCCGTTTTTTGATCGAACCGCATCCGAGAACAACCGTTGCGCTGATGTTTGCCATGCTGGCAGGCATGTTTGTTTTTATAAAACCGTAATGCCAACAAGCGAATTCTGGCCTTTTTTGGTCTGCTTCTTTGGCGACGTGCTTCTTTGGGTGCTTCTTTGGGGTTGCGTTTAATTCGCGCAGCGGTATTGCGGTGCGCTTTCGAGTTCAAGCGCCCACCGATAGAATGGAACGGAATCGCGTGACGATATCGATATGGCGTTTAATCAATGACATCTCAGGCGGCGCATCAAAGGGCTTTCGGGTCGCCGGCGGAAAGGGTTTGCATTTCGCCATTGGGGGATCAGGGGGACGCCCTTAACTTATTAACTTCTGGGGGGATCAGGGGGACGCCCTTAACTTATTAACTTCTGGGGGATCAGGGGGACGCCCTTAACTTATTAACTTCTTATTAACCAACCTGAGTACTTCAGCGCAATTCCATCTTTGTGAATCGGCTCGGGGAAGAATCATCTGCCGGGCAGCTCTGTTCCCCGATTCATAATGTCCGCATATTTGGTGTAGCTGAAAAAGCGATTTCGCTTCCGGGCGGTAAGCTCCCTCACAATGCCGAGCTGCGCCAAATGTCCCCAACGCCCTGTTCACGGTCGCCGCAGTAATGCCGGTATTTCCCACCAGCAAACCCGAAGTCGCGATCGGATGCTCCATCAGCACCCGGTGGACTTGAAGTGTGAAAGCTCCCGGCCGGCCGAGTCCGCTGATTTTCTCTCGGCATTGCCATCCAGAAAAAGGTGGATCGTTTCAAACTGAAGTCCGTTTGATGCAATGGGAAAGGCGCAGCAAAAGGTCCTCAGTGGTGAAGTAGATGCCATAACGACCCGGTGAACCTTACGATATCGAGCACCGCATCCCGGTGGACGGTCGGAACAAATGGGTGCGCGAAAAGGCCTGAATTGAATTCGACGGGGCCAGCTGCCCGGCTTTTTCGGGATCACCCAGGACATTACCGAAATATCGGCGCCTCGTCAACGGCCGCCTGCCCTGCCCTTTCAGCGCGGTCGGCTCGCGCCGCGGCTTTTGCGGCAAGCGCCGGTTGGCCGATGACCGCATAGGATTGGGCGCCGACCATCCGCCGCCTCCCATGAGAAAAGTCGAATGCGGTGGTGATACCGGAGTGAATCATCCGAAAAATCAGTTTTAAATCCGTTCAAGGTGTGATACGCATCCTGGCAAGAAACGGTGATTTGCCCAGTTGACGTGCAGCATCGAAAGAAAATCCGTTCTCCGAAATCAAAACAATTGCCCCTGCAGCTCGCGCGATCTCCTCGCATTCATACCAAATCCTGGATCCATCCATAATTTCATTTTGCTCCATTAAGGCTCCAAAAGCTTTCAATACCATTGCGTCTGAAGCAAAGGGCGGTCCTTGCTTTCAACGGCGCAATTAATTGTCAAAGGAGGAAAAAATGAAAAAGGTTGGTTTGGTGTGCATGTTTATTTTGCTGGCGGCCGGTGCGCTATCGCCGCTGGCGGCGTATGAATTCTCGTTCCATGGCGACATGAATCATCGGTTTCAGTATAGCAACCAGGCCGGTTGGTTGACGCTGAACCAGCGTGGAGTCATCAACAACGGTGATGTAAATGAGTGGTTCGGTGAAATCAAGTACCGCTTCTGGGTCGAAGCCGCCACTGACGACGGCGCCATCAAGGGCGTGCTGGGCACCGAAATCGGTGGCCTGCGTTTCGGTGAAACGGGCAAAGCGCCTTTTTCCGGCGATCAGATCCAATTCGAGGTCCGCTGGGCGTACCTCGACTTCCAACTGCCCATGGTTGAACGGAGCGCGCGTTCCAGTATCGGCTTGCAGCCTTTCTCGGTCAACCGCTATGTGTGGGAAGAAACCGCCGCCGGCGTCGCCTTCAAATCGACCCTGGGCGACACCATGGGTTATACCCTGGCCTGGATGCGGGGCGCCGAATACGACAAGACCGCCCAGGGCAGTGACAGCGACGACGACCGCACCGACCTCGATTCCTTACTGGCCCGCCTTGACCTCAAGCTGGCCGGCGGGATCAAAGGCGGGGCCTTCGTGCTATACCAGGGCTATGATGCGGATGGTAACCCCGCCGCATTGGACTCAAGAAATTATGAAGTCAAATTTTTCGTAAGCGGCGGCAATCCGCAAGTAGACTTCAGCCTGTGGTCGCTGGGGATCGACGGCGCCTTGGAGCTCGGCACACTTTTCTTCAGATGGGATCTGATCTACCAGAACGGCGAATTTGATGATTTAACATTCACCGATTTCGCCTCCGGCGTAAGCCGCGCGGGTAATTTCGACCTGAGCGCCTACCTCGCCCATTTGGATGTGGGCGCCAAATTCGGTCCGCTCAAACTGACCTATACCTTCTGGTACGCGTCGGGCGACGACAACGCGGCCGACGACGAGTTCAATGCCTTCATCGCCACCGATGTGGATTTCACGGAAAGCATTGTCCTGATGGAAGGCAATTATGCCGATGACAATTACTTCATGGAAACGCCCTATATTGCCGACAAGGGCTTTATCATGAACCGGCTGGGGATCGATTTCGCGGCCACCCCAAAGACGACCATCGGCGGCGCCCTGCTGTACATGCTGACCGCCGAGGATTTCGAATACACGGCCGCCGCCACCGGTACCGCCGAAAGCAGCAATGAACTCGGCTTCGAAATCGACGCCTACATTACCTACATGATGTACAAAGACCTCGAGGTTTCCTTCAATTTCGGCTACCTCTTCGCCGGCGACGCCCTGGATGTGTACGAGGTTGCCGCCATCCAGAACGGCTCGTCAGATGAGGACATCTACATCGCCAGCGCCCGTGTCCGATATAAGTTTTAGCCGGCTCGCACGGCAATTCAGAAGGGCGCCGGCTGCCGGGGGCCGGCCCCTTCCCAGATGGCATTGACTTAAAGCTTGCGGGAGGTGGCGCGGATGAGGAATCGTGCAGGCGTAGCGTATTTCAGGAGGGCCGCCATACTTATGGCCGGCTTGTTGGCATGTTGCATTTGGACGGACCGTGCCGGGAGTGATGCCGGGGTTGTGGCCGGGATCGGTGGCGATCATAAACCGGCGGGAGCCTATGAAGCAAAGGTCGCGTGGGACGAGGGCACAGCCGCAGTGGACTACGGGCCGGGTCCCGGGGCCGGCCGGTTGAGGCCCGGCATTGTCATGGCCGACATGCTTCATATCGACGGCCGCCTGCTGATGGCCGCCACGGACGGCCAAAAGATCGATATCCTCGAAGTGTCCGACCGGCTCCGGGCCCTGACGGGCAGTGCCACGGAACGCGACGGGCAGATTTTAGCCCTGAGATGGTGGCGGCCGTCCCCGCAACGGCCCCTTTATCTATCCGTCGTGGCCTGGCTGGATCAGAACGTGTCCGCCACGATTTTTTCCCTTGAAAATGATCGCCTGGTTCCGGTCGTCAAGGGGCTGGATACGATCCTCGGGGCTTTCGACACCGACGGCGACGGTCTGCCGGAGACGCTGCTCAGCCAGGAATTCGATCCCGAGGCTTTTTTCGGCAGGCGCATCAAGGAGCTTTACTGGGACGGGGACAAACTGGCGGACCGCAGCCCCGCTTTCGACCTCGCGCCCAGGTTTACCGTCATCGGCGGCCAACTGGCCGATATGACCGGCGACGGCAAACCCGAAGCGATCCACGTCCACAGCGGCATCCTGTGGATCTCTGCGGGCAAACAAGAGATTTACACCTCCGCCAAGCAGATGGGTGGCAGCCTGTCGGTCCTGACGTATAAAAAGAATCCCAAGATGAAAGACTACATCACCACATCGGTTTTTTTCGAAGTAGCGCCGGTGGCGGCGGATATCGACGGCGACGGCCGGCCGGAAATTCTGGCCGTCGCATCCGACCAGTTGCCCATTAAGGCGCCGGGACTCGCCACCACCATCGATAACAGCCGCCTGATGGTGTTCAAGTATCAGGATGGCGCTTTTATCAAAGGCACACTTGGAAAGCCCGTGGCGGCCGCGCTGCAGGGTCTGGCCTTTGCTAAAGGGCGGGTGTGGTACGTGACCTCCGAGACCGGCTCGCTTCTGCGTCCCGGAGGCCCCAGCCGTCTGCACGCCCTATCGCTGCGGGAATAACCCGCTTGTCCATGTGAGGCTGTCGGAGATACCAGCTATAAACCCGAACTTGTTTTTCTAAGTGCTCGAAGGCATAAATTCAGTGACGTATAATCTTGTCTTCATTAACGTTACCGCTTTGGGGGATTTGCTTAGCCGGTGAATTGGTCGGCCTGGGGGTCGGAATCGGAATCGGCATCGATATCGAATTCGATTGCGACCCCGATACCGACCCCGAATAGTTACGTCCCAGTACCGGACTGCTCAGTTTTTCCGCTTCACCGAAGCGGCTATTTCCCTCAGGTGCGGCCTGGGGCGGCGGCGGGTGCCGGCGCTGTCTGGCCCTCAGAGGTTCCTGTTGAACTTGCTGTTGCCGCAGTCAACGCGTTGAAGCAGTTTCGGATGCGCGTCGCCTCGACCGTCATGGCTATTGCGGCTGCTTCCTGAAGTTCTTCCGTGGCGGCGCCGGCTTCCTTCGCGACCGCGAAGGAGATCTGCGCTCAGGTGTCACACCCCGCAGCAAGCGAAGCTGCCATGGCAACCAGGAATTTGGTTTTCTTGTCCAACACGCCAGGCCCATAGGCGGCGTCAAAGAAGCCCTGGTACAAACCAAACACATCCGACATACGCTCCTCCTCGCCGGCCGCATCGATCGGACCGGCTTTGCTCAGAAACACCGTGAACAGGTCGCGCGGAAGACTGCCCTCCTCCAGGCGCCCGATCTTTACGATCTCAAATCCCCGCGCAAGCTTGCGGATCATCTCCTCGCTGAAGAAGTGCACCACGAAGCCGCCGACCTCGTATATCTGCTCACCAAGATGCCTGGCGGCGACATGCCCGTAATGCTTGTCAAAGACGCTGCGCACTGAGTAGGCGGCCAAGCCGCCCGGACGAAGCACCCGATGGATTTCGCGCAAGGCGAATGCGATCTCCTTCCCGCTCAGATGCATGCACAGCAGCATGTGCGAGTAGCAGGCATCGAAGCTGCCATCCGGAAACGGCAGCGGCTTGCGCACATCATGCGTCTGGATCTTGATTTTCGAAGCAAGCGACCGGTCCCGGGCCTTGTCGTTCAGCTCGCAGACCGATCGTTCCGAATAATCCAAACCCGCCACCTCAAGGCCGTTTTCGGCAAAATAGATGGTGTCCCTGCCCTGACCGGGGCCAAGCTCCAGCACGCGTGTCACCCCCTTCGCGCGAAAGAGGTCAAACGCCTGTCGCGCAAAGAAGCTGGGCTCCTCACCGAAAAATTCACGGTTTTGGCTGTAGACTTCATCCCAATGCCGTTTTTGATCGATTCCCATGGACCTCCTCCGGGGCGCCTCTCACAAATTCATCCGATGGCGGATTCTATAGCGGAATGCCCGTTAAATACAAGCCTCACCGACCACCGCCGCCGGCGCTTGCCGTCCGCTCGCCACCGCTCACCGACCGCCGCTCACCAAGGGCCCAAAATAGATGCTGCGTTTTCGCTGGTTCCCAAGCTCCGGCCTGGGAACCCGTTTCGGAAGCTCTGCTTCCCTTCCTTCCCACAGGTTGCCGGTGAACAGCTGAGAGCAACCGCATTTTCATCGGGCCAAAAAGTATGTGGAACGTCTGTGTGCGTCTTTTGGCGGCAAACGGATGGTGGCTTTCTATCTCGCCTGGGAAGCTGGAGCTTCCAGACTGATAGGGGTGGGAAAACCTGGTTGCCCAGGCTCTCCCCCCTCCGAACCGGACAGGCGGATCTCCCGCATCCGGCTCTCCAGTCGGTGGTTATCCTCATG
>QZKV01000115.1 GCA_003599575.1 Desulfobacteraceae bacterium
AAGTCCGAGCCGCCCTTTCCCCCGCCGATCGGCATGCCGAACCCTTTATGGACATCGGGCATGATCGCAATGTGCATGTATGCAAATGGAAGGTTGGCTAGATTTATGGCTTGCTGAAGAGCTTCTGCTTCAATCTTCGCTGCCCAAAGCTTAATCGGGAGTTTACCTTCATGGATTGTTCTCAATGGAACACCTCTGTGACATGCCGTGCAGCATTTTTTCCAATGCCGGCAAATACCCGAAGTTGGTCAGGTCAAAATGAACCGGTGTAATTGAAATGTAGCCGTCCAGAACTGCGCGCACATCGCTGTCATCCGATTCTTCGCCCTCAACCAGTTCACCGGCCAGGGCTTTCTTTACAAGTGCTTCGCGTTTCTTGACCTGCTCCATGGTGATCGGGCGCACGCTGGCGGGCGGTTCTTCCAGTCCGTATTTCCATTGCAGGAATTTTTTGCCGGTGACCGGATAGAGTGCGTAGATCAGCAAGTCATCCATGTCTACGGCCTGATCGCCGATTTCTTTTTTGGCCTTGTCCAATTCGGGATCGATCACCTCGGCCGGACGAACGGTTATGGGCTTCTCACCGCGCGAATAACCCTTCAGGGCTTTCTTCTGGACCTCCGGATCGATGGGTACGGCGGTCTTTCCATAGAGACCGTAGCACAGGTCCTTGACCTGGTCGGTGATCATTTTGTAGCGTTCTTTCGCGTCGTCGAAAAGCACATTGTTGACGGTCTGGATACCCACAATCTGACTGGTGGGCGTGACCAGGGGGATCTGGCCCAACTCCTTGCGCACCCGCGGCAGCTCTTTATAAACTTGGCCTATCTTATCCAGGGCGTCCATTTCGCGCAACTGGTTGACCAGGTTGGAGAGCATCCCGCCGGGGGTCTGGTGCAGCAAGACATTGATATCGATGATCGAGACCTTGGAGTCGTCCAGCAGGTGCTTGTACTTTGGCATGACCTCCTTTTCCAGCTTCTCATTGATTCTAGCCAGCAACTGGATATCGAATCCCGTATCGCGGTTGGTGCCCAAGAGGGTCATCACCAGCGGCTCGATGGCAGCATGCGAGGTGCGGTAGGCATAGGGGGTCATGCAGGTGTCGAGGATGTCCACGCCGGCTTCGACGGCCTTGAGATGCGTCATGGAGGACATGCCGGAAGTAAAATGACTGTGCAGATGAATGGGCGGTTTTACGGCCGCCTTGAGCGCTTTGACCAGTTGATAGGCATCATAGGGCGCAAGCAGTCCGGCCATGTCCTTGATGCAGATCGAGTCGGCGCCCATGGATTCCAGGTCCTTGGACTTCTTGACGTAATAGTCGATATTGTAGACTTCCCCGCCCATGCGCGGTTCGGTCATGGAGTAGCAGATGCAGCCCTGAAAATGCTTGCCGCTCTCCTTGATCACTTTGACCACGGTTTCGAAATTGCGGTAGTCGTTCAGGGCGTCGAAGGTGCGGAAGATATCCATGCCGTTGGCCGCCGCCCGATCCACGAAGGCGCGCGCCGTGTCGTCGGCGTAATTGCGGTAGCCCACCAGGTTCTGGGCCCGCAGCAGCATGGAAAAAGGGGTCTTCTTGATATAGCGCTTCAGGGTGCGGATGCGCTCCCAGGGATCTTCGTTCAAAAAGCGGTGCATGGTATCAAAAGTGGCGCCGCCCCAGGTTTCAACTGCCCAGAACCCCACCTCATCCATCATTTCGGCCACAGGAATCATGTCTTCGGTGCGCCCGCGGGTGGCAAACAGGGACTGATGACCGTCGCGCAAGCTCAAGTCTTCGATCTTGAGCGGGTTTGCGGCTATGGGGCGTTTTTTATCGTAATTCATCGTGGTTATCTTCACTTGATCATGGTCGCTCATCTTTTGCGTCTCCCTCCTGGTAAGGCGTTAAACCGTGCAGATGGTCATCATCGATGCAACGCTTTGACCTGCATCAGGTTACGCATCTGCATCATGCTCTGGCGTCCGCTTTGTCCCCACAGGTTCGGCATGGCTGCCTGGGCCTGTGTTTTGGGAGGGGCCATTGCGGCGGCCAGGTGCTGGTGAAAGGCTTCTTCTTCCTGTTGCATAAAGGCGGCCACCGCGGCTAAAGCGGCAGCCATTTCTTTTTCTTTTTTATCCATCATGGATTCCCCGTTTCCCGGCCGCATGCCGGCAAATCCAGCCCGGTTGATGTCTTTACTTCATCCCTCAGCCTGCAGCCCTCTTTAGGTCGGAATATTGCCGTGCTTTTTAGGAGGCCGTAACTCACGCTTGGTGCACATGATCTCCAGGGCATCGATCAGCCGCGGCCGGGTTTCACTGGGCCGGATAACGGCATCGACGTAGCCGCGGCCTGCGGCCACATACGGATTGGCAAAAATATCACGGTATTCCTTGATTTTTTCCTGGCGCTTGGCCGCAGGCTGGGCCGCCGACTGGATTTCCTTGCGGTGGATGACGTTGGCCGCACCTTCGGCGCCCATCACGGCGATTTCAGCAGTGGGCCACGCAAATACCATATCGGCGCCAAGGTGGCGTGAAGACATGGCAATGTAAGCTCCGCCATAATCCTTGCGGGTGATCAGCAACAGTTTGGGAACCGTGGCCTCGCTGTAGCACCACAGCAGCTTGGCCCCGTGCCGGATGATGCCGCCCCATTCCTGCTGGCTGCCGGGCAGATAGCCGGGCACATCGGCGATGGTCAGCAAGGGGATGTTGAAGGCGTCGCAAAAACGGATAAACCGGGTGGCCTTGTCCGAGGCATCGATATCCAGGCAGCCCGCCAGCACATTGGGCTGGTTGGCGATGATGCCGATGGTGCGGCCGTTCAGGCGGGCGAAACAGACGACGATGTTTTTGGCAAAATATTCGTGCGGCTCCAGTATTTCCCCTTTGTCCACAATGGAGCGGATCACCGTCTTGATGTCGTAGCCGGTATTGGGGTTCTCGGGAATGATGCCGTCCAGGGCCGCCGCAGTGCGACGGGGATCGTCGCCTGTGTCGATGCGCGGCGGATCCTCCATGTTGTTGGAGGGCAAATAGGCCAGCAGGGTGCGGATACGTTCCAGGGTTTCGGCATCGCTTTCGCAGGCGAACTGGGCCACACCGCTTTTTTCGTTGTGGGCCATGGCGCCGCCGAGATCTTCGAAAGAAATCTCTTCACCGGTGACCGCTTTGATCACTTCGGGGCCGGTGATGAACATGTAGCTGGACTGCTTGACCATGAAGACAAAATCGGTCATGGCCGGGGAGTACACGGCGCCGCCTGCGGTCGGACCCATGATCGCCGATATCTGCGGGATGACGCCCGAAGCCAGTGAGTTGCGGTAGAAGATATTGCCGTAACCGCACAGGGCATCCACGCCTTCCTGGATGCGCGCGCCGCCCGAATCGTTCAGGCCCACGAAGGGCACGCCGGCCTTGATGGCCAGATCCATGACCTTGCAGATCTTCTGGGCATGCATTTCGCCCAGGCTGCCGGCTCTGGCGGTAAAGTCCTGGGCGAACGCGAAGACCGGCCGTCCGTCCACCTGGCCATGTCCGGTGACGACACCGTCCGAGGGAATCGCAACCGAAGGCATATCGAAGTTGACACTGCGGTGTTTGACGAACATGTCGATTTCACGGAAAGTTCCCTTGTCAAACAATCGATCGAGCCGTTCGCGGGCGGTCAGCCTTGCGTTTTCCTTGTGTTTGGCGACGGCCTTGGCCCCCCCCATTGCAAGCATTTTGGCTTCGCGCGCCTTGAGTTCATTGATTTTGTCTTCAACACTGCCCATATCGGATTCCTTTCCCCCGTGCTGAGCGGAATGCAGAAGCGGTCTGCATTCCGGCGTCATCACCCAAACGAACCATCGGCTGATGAATATTGATACCAAACAAGCAAGGAAGTTTTTCTTTCGTCGATCGGCAATTGGAAAGTTTCAATCCAGCAAAAAGTCATATCTGTTTATTATCTATACAGTTGTTGTCAAGCAAAAAAAGCAGTCGACGCGCCGCGCGGGTGGGCGTCACCTCGCCCCGGCGGACTTGACCGGTGATCTGCGGCAGATGCTTTTGAACGGCCTGATGCTGATGGAAGCGCTCTTTCAATCCATCTTCGATCAAGGCCCACATCCACTGCAGGGCCTGATCCCTGCGCCGCGCGTGCAACTCACCGGTGGTCGACAAGAGCCGGTTGTATTCCACCACCAAATCCCAGATCGCATCCAGTCCCGACTGCGTTTTCGCGCTGCATGTCACCACCGGCGGCCGCCAGTCATCCGAGACCGGATGCATCAGGTGCAGGGCTTTCTCCAGCTCCAGGCGCGCCAGTTCGGCCGCTTGCATGTTATCGCCGTCGGCCTTGTTGATCGCCACGGCATGCACCAGCTCCAAAATGCCTTTTTTGATGCCCTGGAGCACATCGCCGGCGCCCGTGATCATGAGCAGCAGGAAGAAATCGACCATTGAAGCAACCGCGGCTTCACTTTGGCCGACGCCGACCGTCTCCACGAGGATGACGTCAAAACCCGCCGCTTCACAAAGCAGCATGGTTTCACGGGTCATCCGGGCCACCCCGCCCAGAGTGCCGCCCGTAGGCGATGGGCGGATAAACGCCGCGGGTGCGGCCGCCAACCGTTGCATGCGGGTTTTGTCGGCCAGAATACTGCCTCCCGAACGTATGGAGCTGGGGTCCACCGCAAGCACGGCCAACCGGTATCCACGATCGGTCAGGCGCATGCCGAAATTTTCGATAAAGGTGCTCTTGCCGACCCCGGGCACCCCGGAGATCCCCACCCGGAAGGCGCGGCCGGTGCGGCCCATTACCGACTCGATCAGTTGCTGGGCCATCTCGCGGTGCGCGGGCAGATGGCTTTCCACCAGCGTGATGGCTTTGGACAGAATGCGGCGGTCGCCGCTTGCAAGGCCGTCGACATAATAGCTGAGGGGTTGGGGGGACATTGGTATGTTTACATCCAACTTTCTGAATTGCAATTCTTTGTGGGTACGCGTCAAGCCCCGGGGGGCACAATACCGATCCGATTGCGCCCCCAATTCATAGCGCCCCTGGAACCATTGGATTTGCCAAGCTGAAGTCCGTCAGGACTCAGCTTTCATTGCACCTTCTCCAGCGCGTTCAGAACGTCGTTGGCCGACTTGATCAGCGATGTGCCGGGTCCGAACACCCCCACCGCACCGGCTTTTTGCAGGAATTCGTAGTCGGCCGGGGGGATCACGCCGCCTACCACCACCAGGATATCTTCGCTGCCCTGGGCTTTGAGGGCGGCGAGCAATTGGGGCACCAGGGTTTTGTGACCGGCCGCCAGGGTGGATACGCCCACCACGTGGACATCGTTTTCCAATGCCATTTTGGCGACTTCCTCGGGTGTTTGGAACATGGGACTGATGTCCACATCGAAGCCGAAATCCGCAAAGGCCGTGGCGACCACCTTAACCCCCCGGTCGTGACCGTCCTGACCCATTTTGGCCAGCAAGATGCGCGGCCGCCGGCCTTCGCGGCGCATGAACGTCTCGGTGCGTTTGTTTAAGCTGTCGATCATGGTGGGGTCCTTGTATTCCGCTGCATATACGCCGGAGATGACTTGGGTGGTGGCCACGAACCGGCCGAAGACCTTTTCCATGGCATCGGAGATTTCTCCCACCGTGGCCCTGGCCCGCACCGCCGGCAGGCAGGCGGCCAGCAGATTGTCACCGGACTGCGCGGCCCGGGTGAGCGCCTGCAGCGCCTCTTCAACGCGCCCGGGATCGCGCCGGGCCTTGATGTCGCGCAGCCGCTGGACCTGCTCCAGGCGGACGGTTTCGGGCACCTCCAGGACATCCATCAACGGCACTTCCTCGACCGTGTACTTGTTGACGCCGACAATGACATCCAGGCCCTGGTCGATGCGCGCCTGGCGCCGCGCGGCCGATTCTTCGATGCGCCGCTTGGGCATGCCGGTTTCGATGGCGTGGGCCATGCCGCCCAATTCTTCAACCTCG
Organism: Desulfobacteraceae bacterium; assembly: GCA_003599575.1. GTDB lineage: Bacteria > Desulfobacterota > Desulfobacteria > Desulfobacterales > Desulfosarcinaceae > Desulfatitalea. The sequence goes on from QZKV01000115.1 coordinate 5,971, forward strand.
GCGATGATCTTGCGGGCTTCGTCGGCCATGGCGGCGGTGAGCGCTTCAATATAATAGGATCCGCCCAGGGGATCGATCACACGCGGGACATGGGACTCTTCCTGGAGGATCAACTGGGTATTGCGGGCTATGCGCGCCGAGAAATTGGTGGGCAGCCCGACAGCCTCGTCGAAGGCATTGGTATGCAGCGATTGCGTACCGCCCAGCACCGCGGCCAGCGCCTCCAAAGTCGTCCGGATGATATTGTTGTAAGGGTCCTGCGCCGTAAGGCTCCAACCGGAGGTCTGTACATGGGTGCGCAGGATGCTTGAGCGGGAATCCTTGGGTTCAAAACGGCTGATCAATTCGTGCCACAAGAGGCGCGCGGCGCGCAGCATGGCGATTTCCATGAAAAAATTCATGCCCACGCCGAAAAAGAAGGAAAGCCGCGGGGCAAAGGCATCGATATCCAGACCCGCCTTGAGCGCCGCTCGCACGTATTCCAGTCCGTCGGCCAGGGTAAAGGCCAGTTGCAGCACGGAGGTGGCGCCGGCTTCCATCATGTGATAGCCGCTGATGCTGACCGTGTTGAAGCGCGGCATGTTGCGGGAACAATGGGCGATGATGTCCGCCACAATGCGCATGGACGGCTCCGGCGGATAGATATAGGTGTTGCGCGTCAGATACTCTTTTAGGATATCGTTTTGAATGGTTCCGGTGAGCTGTTCCTGTTGTACGCCCTGCTCCACCGCCGCCACGATATACATGGCCAGAATGGGAAGGACCGCCCCGTTCATGGTCATGGACACCGACATTTTGTCCAAAGGAATCTGATCGAAAAGAATTTTCATGTCTTCCACGGAGTCGATGGCCACGCCCGCCTTGCCCACATCGCCCATGACCCGGGGGTGATCGGAATCATACCCGCGGTGGGTGGCCAGGTCGAAGGCCACCGAGAGTCCCTTTTGCCCGGCCGCCAGATTGCGCCGGTAAAACGCATTGGATTCCTTGGCGGTGGAAAAGCCGGCGTACTGGCGGATCGTCCAGGGTCGCCCGGCATACATGGTGGCCATGGGACCGCGCACGTAGGGCGCAAATCCGGGCAGGCTGCCGAGGTGGGGCAAGCGCTCCAGATCCTGGCCGGTGTAAAGAGGCTTGACGGTGATGCCTTCGGGGGTATGCCAATTCAACTCGTCCAACGATTGGGCCTTGAGTTGTTTGGCGGCAAGCTTTTTCCAATGATCGATGTCGGGGTTCTGCGCCATCTTGGTTTGCTCCTTATCATTTATGATCCCGCTGATGGTTTCAAATGGGTCGTGCCCGTTAAGATACTTACATTAATCACAAATAGGCGAAGACCACATGGGTTCAACAAGGACAGGCTGACTCTTGGATGCTTGTGTCGCTTTTCCGGCAGGCCTGGATTCATGCATCCGGGCGGGTCATGCCGCGCCACACCATGTCGAACAGATTATTGGCCTGACCGGCCAGACTCTCCTGCCTGCCCCGTTGCTCCCACATCACAAAGCTGCGCTGGACCAGTCCCAGCATGAAGTCGAGCAATACGCCGGCCCGTACATGGGGATTGAGCATCCGCTGGGCCTGCCCCTTTTTAAGAACGTCCAGATAGAGGTGAATCATCCGCTTCTGCTGGAAAGTTTCGTCGGCCATCCAGGTAGCCATCGGCAGGGTCATGAACAAGATACGTCCCAAGTGGGGATTGCGCTCGTAGTAATCCAGCTGCAGCCAGAGTACCTTGCGCAGCTTTTCCTTCATATCTTCGATGCCCTGCAGATGATCAACAATCCGCTCGGTCAATTTGCCCAGCCAGACATCCACGAATGCAAAGACCAGTCGCTCCTTGCTGCCGTAGTACTTGTATATGGTACTGAAACTGACGCCCGCCCGCTTGGCGACATCGCGAATATTGGCTTTATGAAAGTCGGAATTGGAGAAGATATCCAGAACGGCTTTTTCCAGGCGCGCCTGAACCTCAGGCCGCAGCGGGGGCATTGGAGGAGATTTGGTTTGTGACTTTGAAGTTGCCGCGGAACCGGTTTGGAAACCGCCGCCTGCCCGAAGTGTGGAATGAACCTGCTTTGGCATGAATCAGCCTTTGCCGGTGCGCCGGCGCCTGTTGCAACAATGCGTGCGCCCATTCGCCCACCTCGCACCTGCTGTACCGCTTTATCGGTGGGAGAGATGGGGGGTCAAAGCATGGCGCTATACCCGCTTTTACAGGGAACCAGATAACTCTATTACCTCAAAATATGATTATAAGTATCTGTAACCAAATAATAATTTTAATCAATCAACCATGATGTGCATAATAGAGTAACAAAGTTACTGAAAATTGGAGGGACTATACTCTTTGGGATTCGGGGGTGTCAATAGGGAAATAGGTATCCTTGAGGGGTTCAGCTCAGCCTAGCTGGTGTCCATCCAGGAATACGCCTTTCTTAAATCGTATTCGTATTCGTAATCGTATTCGTAATCGTATTCGTAATCGTATTCGTAATAGTTGTCGTAATCGCCATCGTTCATCCAAGCTTCGAATACGATTACGAATACGACAACGATAAGTTGAGGGATCGGGGAGTTTTGGACGCGTACGCGTACGAGCAAGACACAGCAGAGTTTTTATGATCCCTGGCGCTCGCATAACTCGACCAGGATCCCCTGGGTATCCTTGGGGTGCAAAAAGGCGATCCGGGCGCCGCCGGCCCCGATGCGGGGTTTTTCATCGATCAGGCGAACGCCCTTGGCTTTCAGTTCGGCCAGCGCCGCTTCGATGTCTTCCACGCGGAAGGCCACGTGCTGAATACCCTGACCTCTTTTTTCGATGTATTTGGCCACCGGCCCATCCGCGGCGGTGGATTCCAGCAGTTCCACTTCGCTTTCGCCCACCGGGAAAAACGCTGTGGTCACTTTCTGTTCGGCAACGGTTTCAGCGCCCGCAAAAGGCAGCCCCAGCACATCGCTCCAGAAGGAGCGGGCCTGATCGATGTTGTTGACCGCAATGCCGAGATGGTCGATTTTGAGGATTTTCATCGTTCTCCTTTCAGCGATATTTTTCCATTACCCGTGCAAATCCGGGCAGCGCATTGATGATGGTTTGATCGTCCACGCAGAAGGCGATGCGGAAATGGCCCGGGCCGGCAAATCCGCTGCCGGGCACCGTCAAAATCAGCTCCTCTTGAAGCTCGCGCACAAACGCGACATCATCGGGTATGGGGGTGCGCGGAAACAGGTAAAAGGCTCCGGGGGGGCGCAGGAAGCTGTAGCCCGCATCGGCAAGGCCGTCGCACAACAGATCCCTCTTGCGTTTGTATTGCCCCATGTCCACACTGGCCCCCTGCAGGCAGGCCACGACCCGCTGCATCAGTGCCGGTGCGTTGACGAAACCCAGGATGCGGTTGGCCAGAGCCAAGCCGCCCCTGATCTCCATTTTGAAGGCAGCCCGGGGATTGACCGCCGCAAAGCCGATGCGCTCACCGGGGATCGAAAGGTCTTTGGAATAGGAGGTCGCGACCAGGCTGTTTTCATAGGCCGCAAAGATGCTCGGCACTTGACTGTCGAACACGATCTTGCGGTAAGGCTCATCGGAGATGAGATAAAGGGTGCGGCCCAGTTCGCTGCTTTTTTTTCTTAGCAGCGCTCCCAGTTGGCGCAGGTTCTTTTCGGAGTAGATCTGTCCGGTAGGGTTGTTGGGCGAGTTGATCAATACCGCTTTGGTTTTCGGTCCCAAGGCGCCCTCGATGGCGCTCACATCCAGGGAGAAATCGGCTCGCGTGGGCACCATCCGCACGATCCCGCCATGATTGTCCACGTAAAAGCGGTATTCCACGAAACAGGGCGCAGGCACGACCACCTCATCGCCCGGATCCAGAAGTGCTTTCAAAATGACGTTGAGCGCGCCGGCCGCTCCGCACGTCATGATGATATCGGCGGCTTCGACGGCCACCCCCTGCTCGGAAGAGAGATAGTCGGCCACGGCCCCGCATACTTGCGGATAGCCGGGTTGGGGCATGTAGCAGTGATCCCCCAAACCGCAGGCGGTCACCGTGTCGCGCAGGGTTTCATGAAACTTTTCAGGCGGCGGCAGATTGGGGTTGCCCAGGCTGAAGTCAAAGACGTTTGCGGCTCCGTGCAGGGCTTTAAGGCGCGCGCCTTCCTCGAACATTTTACGGATCCAGGAAGATTGGGACATGACGGTGCTGATCTTCTGGGCGACGGACATCACCGGCTCCTTGGGGAAGGATTGGACGAAACTAAGCAGGGCAGATGGTATTGCAACATCCCGGGATCGCTATCGGAAGCGGCCTCGAATTCAGCTCCGGCGGCGGCCGATTCCGCATTTCAAGCCCCGAGTCAATTTCTGAACGGCGGCCGCGACTTTTACTGGACCGCTTCGACTTTCTTTACTTCGGGCACTTCCTGCTTGATAATGCGCTCGATGCCGTTTTTCAGGGTCATTTGCGACATCGGGCATCCACGGCAGGCCCCCTGCAAGCGAACTTGCACCACCCCGTCATCGCTGACATCCACCAGCTCGACATTGCCGCCATCTGCTTTGAGCATCGGACGAATCTTTGCGATCGCCGCTTCTACTTTTTCTTTCATTGCTACACCCCTTTTCAGTTGATCAGGTGGATCATTTCTTGATCGAGTTGCCCGCCCACGGGATCATCATAATAAGTCCGCATCACCGCCAAGGCCGGACGAACATGCCGGAAAGTGCGCTTCGTGAGTGCAATCGGAAAGCGGCTCCCTCTCTGCCCGCACCGGCCTTTATTCGATATCGGCGCCGGCCTCCCGGCCGTGAAATTCCCTCCGGAAACGCTCGAAATTCCCTTCCAATATAGCCATACGGGCATCTTTTACAAGCTTCAAATAAAAATGCAGGTTGTGAATGGTGGTCAGCCGGTGGGCCAGTATTTCGCGCGCCGCATACAAATGGCGCACGTAGGCGCGCGAGTAATGCCGGCACGCATAGCAGGTACAGCCGGGTTCGATGGGAGCGGGATCGTCGCGATAGCGGGCATTGACGATGTTCAGCGTGCCGTTTGCGGTAAACAGCTGCCCGTTGCGGGCGTTGCGGGTCGGCATGACACAGTCGAACATATCCGCGCCCAAGGCGATCATCTCGATCAGATCGGCCGGGGTCCCCACGCCCATGACATAGCGCGGCGCATCCACAGGCAGCAGCGCCAGGGTATGCGCGGCTATCTCCAGCATCAATGTTTTGGGTTCACCCACGCTCAAACCGCCGATGGCATAGCCGGGAAAACCGACCGACACGATCTCTTCGGCCGACCGGGTGCGCAAATCCTTGAACATACCGCCCTGGACGATGCCGAACAGGCTGTTGGGACACTCGCGTGCGGCCTGCCATCTTTGCTTGCAGCGGTGCGCCCAGCGGGTGGTCAGATCGGATGCACGGGCCGCCAGGGCATGCTCGGCCGGATAGGCGATACATTGATCCAGACACATCATGATATCGCTGTTGAGCGCCATCTGCACCTCAACAGCGTCTTCAGGGGTGAGCAAGTGCCGGGCGCCGCCGTCCAGATGGGACTGGAAGGCATACCCCTCTTCGGTCAGCTTGGACAGCGCGGCCAGGGAAAAAATCTGAAACCCGCCGCTGTCGGTCAAAACAGGTCCCTGCCAGTGCATGAAACCGTGTAATCCGCCGAAGCGGTCGATGACATCGACGCCGGGCCGAAGATACAGATGGTAGGTGTTGCCCAAGATGATCTGCGCACCCACCGCCGCAAGCTCTTCCGGGCTGAGGGCCTTGACCGTGGCCTGCGTGCCGACGGGCATGAAGATGGGCGTCGTGATATCGCCATGAGGTGTCTTGAGAACACCGGCCCGGGGTCCGTCCGGGCTTTTGATTTGAAGATTATACATGTGATTCGTGGGTCTTATTTGATTGTGTGAACGGTGGTTGTCTTTTGATCGGCGGCTGCGCCATCCGATTGACCAAGCCGTTTTTTGCGCTTGGTTCGGAACATCGGCACAAGGAGGGCCACGGCGGTATAGATGATGAAAACCAGCGAAATGGGGCGGGTAAAGAAAATGCTTGGATCGCCCTGGGACAGAACCAGCGCGCCTCGCAGGTTGTATTCCAGCAACGGGCCGAGGATCAGACCCAGAAGGATCGGCGCCACCGAATATCCAAGCGTCGTAACGATCCATCCGAGTATTCCGAATCCAAGCATGATGTATAAGTCGAATACATTGCCATTGGACGCATAGCAGGCGGTGGTGCTGCACAAGATGATCATACCGGCGAGGATTTCATAAGGTATCTGGACGATTTTAACCCAGAATTTAATCAGGGGCAGATTGAGAATGAGCAGCAGGATATTGCCGACGAACATGCTGCAGATCAGTCCCCAGACCAGGTCCGGGTTGGTTTTGATGAGCAGCGGGCCGGGGCGCAGTCCGAACATCATGAAGGCCCCCATGAGAATCGCTGTGACCGCGGACCCTGGGATGCCAAGCGCCAGCAACGGCACGAATGCTCCGCTGGCGGCCGCATTGTTGGCCGATTCCGGCGCGCAAACCCCTTCGATGGCCCCTTGGCCGAACTCCCTGCTGTTGGCGGAAACCTTTTTCTCCACCGTATAGGCGAGCATGGCCGCCAAAGTGGTCCCTGCACCGGGCAGGGCGCCCACCAAAAACCCGATCACAGTGGCCCGAAGCACCGTAAATTTACATTTCAGCATTTCGACCCAGGAAGGCATGATCCGGCCGACACTGACTTTATATACCTCGCCGGCTTGGGGGCGGGAGAGGTTCTGAGCGATCTCAGGTATCACGAAAATGCCGAGTGCGACGGCAATAAAGCTGAAACCGTTCATCATGTTGACAGACCCGAAGGTTAAACGCTCCGTGCCGGAAACAGGGTCCATGCCCACGGTGCTGATGAGCACTCCGAACAGCACCATCAGCATCCCTTTAAGCAGGGACTCTCCAAATATGCCCGAAAGACTGATCAGGGAGGCCAGAATCAATGCGAAATATTCCGGCGGACCGAATCGCAGGGCCAATTCGACCAGCGGTTCGGCCACCACCGATAAGGCGACCACGCCCAGGGTGCCGGCAATGAAGGATCCGATGGCCGCAATGGCCAGAGCCGGGCCGCCCATGCCTTTCATCGCCATTGGATAGCCGTCCAGGGTGGTCAAAACGGCCGGTGCATCACCGGGAATGTTGAGCAGAATCGCCGATGTCGATCCGCCGTATTGGCCCCCGTAATAAATACCGCACAACATGATGATCGCGGTGGCCGGATCCATACCGAAGGTTAAGGGAACCAGAAGCGCTACGCCCGTGATCGCCCCCACTCCGGGCAAAGCCCCCAGAAACGTTCCCAGAAGCGTACCGAGAAAACAGAACAGAACATTCTGCACGGTCAGGGCAACGCTGAATCCCAGGGCCAAGTTTTGCAGGAAATCCATTTTACCCTCACATTCCGAAGAGCCGTTCAACGCTCCAGATTCCCCTGGGGAGGGGAACATCGAGCAAGAGATCGAACAGGATGAATGCGGCCACCGAAAATACGACCGCCAGCAGCAGGGTCACCCAGCCAGAGTGCTTTTTACCAAGAGCCCCGGCGGAAATCGCCAATGCCGCCGCCATCATGACCACGGAGCTCGCCAGGAAACCGAAAAGTTGCATGGCGATAATGTAACCCAGCAGCAGTATTAAAATGAAGATGGCGGGCCGGCGCCGCTGCCGCGGGGAGTCTGTGACGCCGGGCTCTGGCGAACCTGCTTTCGCTCGCAGGGCAACAATCAATTGACACAGCGCCAGAAAAGAAAAAATCGATCCAACCGCGGTGGGGAAAAAAGCCGGGGTCGTGACGACATCCTGCATCATCAGCGGCAGGGGGATGAAATATGCATTGACCGTAAAAAAAAGACCGATGGCAAGGAGCAGCGCAGCACCCTTAACGTCCGGCTTAACTTCCATTCATGACCTCCTTCGGCGGGCCTTGCTCAAGGAAGTCCGGTGTTCCGCCGCGGTCGCTGCCGCGGCGGAACACCGGACTTGCCATTTCATTTTTCCATCTCTTTGAGCAGCTTCATGGTGCTTTGAAATTCATCGATCTGGCCGATCATCCATTTCTTGAATTCCTCACCGGGCATCCAACCATCTTCCAGATGGTTCATTTTCAGGTATCCCTGCTGCCACTCGTCCGTGGCGCGGACTTTTTGCAGGACGTCGATCCAGTAATCCACCACCGCCGGCGGGGTATCCGCGCGCATGCAAAGCCCGCGCTGCTGCAGGTAAGTGACATCGTATCCGAGCTCTTTGAAGGTGGGGATATCGGGAAACGATTTCAGCCGCTTTTCGGAAGAGACGCCCAGGGCCACCAGTTTGCCCGCTTCGAGCTGGCCGATCGCTTCACTGAGGTTGAACCAGCCCATGGTGATGTGACCGCCCAGAACATTGGCCAGGACCTCGCCGCCGCCCTTCATTGCGCTGTAGGCGATTTTGACGCCGGCGTCCTTGTTCAATTTTACCGTGCACACCGAATCCGGTCCACCGGTCGTACTGGTGCCGCCGGCGGTGAACGGGGTTGGGCTTTTCTTGGCGGCTTCGATCAGCGCGGGCAGTTCCTTGAACGTGCCGGCTTTCACGCAGAGTACATTAAACTCGTAGACCATGTTGGCCAGATAGGCCCAGTCGGTGGTTTTCCATTTAATGCTGGGTTGCAGGATGGGTGATATGGCATTGCCGATGTCGGCCATGGTCAGATTGTATCCATCGGCCGGGCTCTGCAGCACGTAGACTTTGCCGATCTGTCCCGACCCGCCGGTTTTGTTGACAACCACCACCGGCTTGGGCATCAGATCTTTTTCCTTGATGATGTTGGCGATCACCCGGACCATCAGGTCCGAACCGCCTCCCGCCGAGTAGGGGCAGACGATGGTGACCGGTTTTTCCGGGTAGCTGCCGGCCACCGCGGCGGTGCTGAACATACCAAAGACTAGAACAAGAACCAGGGGCAGGCATACCAGCTTTTTCATAAATCTCTCCTTTCGGCTGCTTTTTCGTCCAGCAGTCTTTTGAAACGTTGTGGATTACCGATGCCGCACACGCAAGGCTTGACCAGCAGTTGCGCGCCTTCGGCGCTTGTCATCTTTCCCTTGTTCATTCTTTTAAGGATGTGGTTCACCAGGTGCGGGGATACCAGACCGTGCCCGCACTGGGTGGTTATCCGAAGGGTTTGCTCGTCGGGAAGCTTTTCGGTTTTGCCGAAAATTCCCAGGGAAACATTGTAGGTATGCTCCCTGATGCCGGCCGCCGTGCAAATGTCGCGCACATCGCTGAACAAAGCGGAAAGAACCACGGACACACCCAGCTTCTGGGACTTGATGTCGCGGACCAGCGCCAGGACATCTTCTTTGTCGGTAAAAACAGCGGTAACGATTCCCGCCCGCGCACACATTTCGGTGATGGCCGGCGGATCAAGCCCCAGCGGAGCGCCGATGATGTTTTTGGGGCCGTAGCGCAGCACCGTGCGGGCCATCTGCCGCATGGCTTCGGCTTTCTGGGGCTTTTCCTTGCGGTGCGCCATGGCCAGGAACACAATTTCCTCACCCGGCCGGTCTTCCGAAAGCCCTCGCCTGTTCAACGTATGGGTCATTTTATTTCCTCCTGAAGTGAGCGGCTGTACCGGTGCCCGGTCGAGCCGGTTGATCCCTTCATTGCTTTCGAAATTTTGTAGAGCCCAAAACCGTGTGCCCGCGAAATTCGTGAACTCAAATCCGGGCCATCCCGATGTTGACCTTGCCATTGGGATAAGGCGCAAAACCGGCCTGCTTGACCTGTTTTAAAAACCGGCAGTCTCCCCTTTCATCGGCGCGACAGATAACGCTCATGCTGGCTACCGAATCGAGCTCCGCGTTTAAAAAAGCCGCCAGCTCTTTTACGACACCCATGGCCTTTTCTTCCGGGATCAAAAACTCGGCTATGGCGCTCATGACTTTTTCCCGAAGTACTTCCGGTTTCAGCGCACCGCTGCTTCGATCGGAAATCAGCGGATAGACCGGATTATCGGGGGCAAAGACGCCCCCCAGCGAGGTCACTTTACGGACCACCTTATCCATGTCGCTCAGGTAGGCCCCCAAACCGGGCCGGCCGATCTCGATGGAAAAGCCGATTTGACCGGCTTGAAACATATCGGTCACGTCGTTGGTCTTCATTTCCTCTGTCCCGCGTCCACCCACACCGGTGTTCGCATGGGCTTCCAAAGGATCTGAAAACGCGGCCCGCACCACCCGCGGATACGGGATCTCATCGACCTGCCGGATCGCATCTTCCTTACAGATTCCGAAGCGCCGGCAAACCCCGCACTCAACACAGGCTTCATAATCGATGTGCACCTGTTTTTGCGCAAGTACGATGGCGCCCATGGGGCATACCGGCATGCAATCGAGGCACCGCTTGCACCGATCCTGATCAATAAACATTTCCTTTCCCCTTTCACACTTTCAAGTTCAGTCATCGCAATCACAGGCCCTTGCGGGCTTTACGCTTCATAGCGTTTTCTTCCTGCGTGTTGGATCGGCCGCCCTGAAGCATTCTACCGGATGGAGGCCACACCTCTATCGAAGGCCGTCATATTGATTTCCACCTTGTCCGCGGACATGGTGCGTGCGATCACTTCGCGAAAGCCGTTCTTGTCCAGGGGCAGCTCGCCCACGGCCGCCAGGGCACCCACCAGCATGACGTTGCCCAGAATGGGATTGCCGAGCTTTACGGCCTCATCGGTGGCGTCGATGAACCATGCCGCCTGGGTGAGTTTGCCCATCCACAATTTAAGATCGTCCATTGATGGATACTTGAGCTCGCCGCTGATCACGCCGACCGAGTAAATCGGCCGGGTGTTGGTGATCGCCTTGACCCGCGCATTGCCGTAGTCCTTGAGCACACGCAAGGCTTCGGTCGGTTCCAGGGCCACCACCATGTGCGCTCTGCCCTTGGGGATCTGCGGCGACAGGATCGCCGCGCTGCTGATCCGCAGGTGGCTCATGACCGCGCCGCCGCGCTGGGAGGCGCCGAACGTCTCGCCGATGGTGACGTAGTATCCCTGGTCGGAGAGGATGTTGCCGACGATTCTGGACGCCAGCACATTGCCCTGGCCGCCCACGCCGGTGATGATGAGGTTGTATGGGTCCGCCGCAAGAGCCTTGTTTGCCATGTTATGCCGCCTCCTTCTTCGTGATGGCCCCCGACGGGCAGATCGATGCGCACACGCCGCACCCGGAGCAGATCACTTCATCCAGGTGGGCCGATTTCTTCTCCGCATCCCACTTGAGTCCCGGGCACTTGAACACGCGGGTGCACAGTTTGTTGCATCCGCAATTCTCCCCGCTGCACACCGCTTCGTCCAGGGTGACCGCGAACAGTTTGCGGCCCTTTTTCTCCGGGGACAGCGCGCAGATCTGCTTGAGAATGAGGACATTCACGCCGCCCTTGCGCAGAAGCCCAAGAAGCTTGTGGCGCGTCGTGTCGATATCGAACGGATCGGATAATTCCACCCGGGCGCCCATGGCGCGAGCGACATCGGCGATGTTCAGGGCTGGAACCTGATCGCCCGCGGCATCCACAGTCAGGCCCGGGTGCGGCTGAAACCCGGTCATGGCCGTACCGGAGTTGTCCAGCACCACAATGGTGATGTCGGACTGGTTGTGGACGGCATTGACCAGGGCGGGCATGGCCGCATGAAAGAAAGTCGAATCGCCGCACACCGACAGCACGGGTTGGTCGAGGCCGAAGCGGCCCAGCTTGCCGAAGCCGCTGGCGATGCCCGTGCCCGATCCCATGGCGTGTCCCGTTTTCAACGTGGAAAATCCGGTCGGCAAAAATGCCATCGAGTAGCACCCGATGTCGCCGCAAACGAATCCATCGCGTCCGTCCATTTCCAGGGCACTGTGAATGGACCAGAAACTGGCCCGGTGAGGGCATCCCGGGCAGAAGGCCAGTTCGCGATGGGGAGCGCCGAAAAAGGCGCACTCGAGCGCCTGGCGGGCGTACTCGGGATCGACCGCCTGGTAAGGCACTCCCAGGATCTTGGCGAGTCCGGCCGCCACCAGGTCGGGATTCAGTTCGTTGACAGTCGGCAGCGTGCCGTCGGCGCGCCCGTGGAATTTCTTTACGCCGATGCGCTCAGCCAGATCCGCGGCCATAATCTTTACATTGTCCTCCAGGAAGGGCAGAACTTCCTCAACCGTGAAAATCACCTTGGACCTGGACAGATGGGTTTCCATGAATTTGGGCGGCAGCGGCCAGGTCGTGCCCAATTTGAGCAGGCCCACGCGGTCCCCCGCGCCGAGCAGCTGGATGGCCTCTTTCGAATAGAGATAACAAGCGCTGCTGGTCACGATGAGCACCTTGGGCCGATCCGGGCCTTCGTAGCGGTTGAAGGGGCAGTCCTCGAACAGCTCGACGGCCTGCTTGAGCTTCTGCTGCATCAGCTGGTGTTTGTATTCCACCGGAAAGGTCATCACGGGGCCTGTGTCCGGGTCCAGGAAAAAGCCTCTGTGTTTGAACTGCGCCTGGGGCCTGACCTGGGGCAGCGCACCCAGGGTCACGTTGCCGCTGGCGTGGGAGAGCCGGGTGACCGAACGAATCATGACCAGATTCCTGATTTTCTCGGACAGCTCGAAGGCCCAGCCGGTAATCTCCTTGGCCTCCTGGAAATCACCCGGTTCGAGCAGGGGAATCTCGAACATTTTGGCGAACGGGCGGCTTTCGCCCTCATTGCCCGAGGAGAGCGCGCCGGGATCTTCGCACGAGATCAGGACCATGCCGCCCCGGGTGCCCGATTCGGACAGGTGCAGCATAAAGTCGGACGCCACGTTCACGCCGACCTGCTTCATGATGGCGGCCGACCGAAGACCGGCAAAGGATGCGGCGGCGGCCACTTCCATGGCCACTTTTTCATTGACCGACCACTCCACATACATGTTCGTGGCTTTGGAGGCCTGAGCGAGATTTTCGATGATTTCCGACGAGGGCGTCCCCGGATACCCTGCCGCCACCGCAGCGCCCGCCTCGATGATGCCCCTGGCGAAGGCGTCGTTGCCCATCAGCAGGTGGCGAGTCCCTTGTTTTCCTTCCCAGACGACCGACATGAATCCCTCCCCTTCAAGCCGCCGCGGCGGCTCTATAGATCACGCGTGATCATAGCGTATGCCCGGTTATCCTCTCGATCGCCGCCGGCGGCATGCGCAGGGCGGCCCGGTTTTGCTCACCGGTCGTGTTCAGGCGTCCTTCTTCGGCCGCTGTCCGCACTGCACGGGCCTTTTTGCCGGCCCCGGCCTTTTCCAGCGCTCGCTTGAGTTCCTGTGGAAACTCCCGGACTTCCAGGAATTTGGAATGCACGGCGGCATCGACAGCCTGGTCGCCTTTGGCGGTGCGCACGATCAGGGTATTCCACCCGGGCATGCCCTCCACCTGGCCGATCGAGACGTCGGCCCACTCACTGGTCATGTCCGGGCAGATATGGCATCCGTGCGGCACCAGCGGACGGATTTTGGAAAGCGGTATTTCCGCCTTGCCGCGATCGGTGTCAACGACCATGATTTCAGCGGGCGGTGGGGGCACATCCATGGCCAGGATGCAGGTGTCGCCCACGCATTCAGCCACCACCGGCATGAGTTTGCGCGTGTCCAGCGCCCATGTGCAGAACAGCCCTATGGCAAGCCCGACAGGGTCCGTGAAATCCTCACGGCCCAGGGGGTTTTGACGCATCTGCGCCACGGCCGTGATCTGGCAGGGCGTGCCCACCACGCCGATGTTACGGCGCCCGTCCCGGACCGCCCTGTTCAGGGCCGACAGCGTGGGCGCGGCCATGAACTTGGACCCCGCGGCCCCGGTTACGTCGTTCGGATCGGTCACCAGCATGGGAACGGCGACAAGCCCCTCCCTGCCGGTGAGCACGGCAGCCTCAATGGTTCGCGCGGCCAGGGCGCTGGCCGTGATCGCGGATACAGTTCCGCCGCCCTGGAAATTGCCCTTGGGCGCTTTTGCACCGGCGCGCGCCATGGCGATGCGGCGATATCGCCCCAGGGGCAGACCCTCGTAGGGACCGTTCCAGCATGCCTGGGCCAACTCGCCCAGATCCACTTCCGCCTTGGGGCAATGGGCATAACACCGGCCCTGCTTCAGGTCGCACGCGAACAGCCGCGCGGTTCTGCCCAAATGGGATTTGAAGTACGGACATAAATCCACGCAGGCGCCGCACCCAACGCACAGACCCCCTGTCAGGACGTCCGCCGCCAATTCATTGGAACCGAAAATTACTGCCATAGGGTTTTACCTCTCCTTTGCCGCCACGCTGGCGCACGAGTCATGTGCTCCAGCCATGCGCCGGTGATGTTATTGAGGCTGAGTTTAATGAGATTAAGTTGCAGGGTCGCGAATAAAGGCTTCGCAGGGCAATCCGATTTTGCGGATGTGGATGGTTGCCGTGGGTTGAACCTGTGTGGCATCCGATGCTGCTTTCTTCTGGCGTAGGCGTTTGGTGCAAAGGTAAAGCCCGTTGCCGTCGCAGGTGGAACGTTCACTCCCTTTACTGAACTATCAGTTGATTGTCAATGTTTTATGAGGCCGAACTCATTTTTTAGTTCGACCATATCGAACCGGATTCGTCTATATATAGTATGGGCACTTCCTGGCGGGACCCGCAGGAAGGCTGGCGTGGAAACGGAGAGGTTCACAGGCATGCTCAGGTGAGATCCTTTTTTAAAATTGCAGCAGGCGGGCGGCGGCGATACACAAGGGGATCATTGAATGATCATTGCATCCCCGTAGCTGAAAAACCTGTACTTCATCCGGACCGCTTCGGCATAGGCCGCCAGAATCTTTTCGCGGCCGGCGAAAGCCGAAACCAGCATCAAGAGAGTGGATTTGGGCAGATGGAAGTTGGTGATCATGCCGTCGACCAGCTTGAAGGCGTACCCGGGGTAGATGAACAAATCGCACTGGCCGCTGCCGGCCGCGAGATACCCCTGGTCACCGGTGCAATATTCCAAAGTGCGCACGCAGGTGGTCCCGACGGCCAGCACACGCCGGCCTTGTTTTTTGGCACTGTTCACGGTGTCGGCTGTTGCGGGCGGCAGGGAGAAAAACTCGCTGTGCATGCGATGGTGCCGGATGTCGGTGCTCTCCACGGGCAAAAAGGTGCCATAGCCCACATGCAGAGTCAAATAAACCAGCCGCACCCCTTTTTGAGCCAGGCGCTCCAGCAAGGGCCGGGTGAAGTGCAGCCCCGCGGTGGGCGCAGCAATGGCGCCCTTTTCAGAGGCGTAAACGGTTTGGTAGGTATGCTGATCCGCCGCGGTGTCGTTGCGCCGGATGTACGGCGGCAGGGGGACATGACCGTAGCTCTCCAGTATTTGGTCCAGGTCGGCGCTTTTGTCGAAGGCCACGCTGCAGGTGCGTTCCTGAAGATTCAGAACACGCGCTTCGACTCCCTCGCCGAAGATGAGCCGGTCGCCGGTGCGGGGTCGTTTGGAGGCTTTAACCAGGCAGGTGAACGTCTTTTGCTGCATTCCCCGGGCGTAGTCCAGGATCAGAAGTTCCACCTTGCCGCCGGTCGGCTTGCGGCCGAGCAACCGTCCCGGGATGACGCGCGTGTTATTGAGCACCAGCACGTCGCCCGCGTTCAACAGATCGGCCACATCACCAAAACGCCCGTGGGTCGTTTGTCCCGTGGCCCGTTGCAGGTGCAGCAGGCGCGATTGGTCGCGGATGGGTTGCGGCTGCTGGGCGATCAATGCTTCGGGCAGTTCATAATCGTATTCGTCCAGCTTGAACAAAATTTTCCCTTAAACCTGCCGGCCGATATACACCAGCAGCAAACCTGTCAGCATCAGGCCCAGTCCGAGGCCGCGCAACTTTTGATCGGAGGTCTCCATCAACTTATGCAGCCAGGGCTTGATTTTCTCGGGAAAGGCGAAATAGGGCACCCCTTCAAGAATCAGCACCATTCCGAGAACAGTAATAAAAAACGGCATTTCAATTCCCCTTTCAGAACATGTGTTTCGATCGACCGCTCAGTGAACAGGTCAATGGCCCTCCCTCGGAAAAGCCGGCAAAGGGCCCGGGCACCCAGCTACTACCGATTAACACCCCTGTTGTAAAGCAAATTTCCTTGACTTAAATGCATGGATTGGTCAAAGTCTTGGAGTTTTGGCATCCATTTGATTGAGGGACGGCGTTTCATGGTGTTATTCGAACCGGTAATCGGGTTGGAGGTGCATGCTCAGCTGAAAACCGCCACCAAAATTTTCTGTGGCTGTTCGGCCGCGTTCGGCGCCCCGCCCAACACGCATACCTGCCCCATCTGCCTGGGCATGCCGGGCGTTCTGCCCGTCCTCAACAGGAAAGTCGTCGAGTACGCCTTGCGCATGGCGCTGGCCACGCACTGCAGCGTGGCGCAGCTCAGCCGCTTTGCCCGTAAAAACTATTTTTATCCGGACCTGCCCAAAGGATACCAGATCTCCCAGTACGACCTGCCCATCGCGGTCGACGGACATGTCGAGATTCAGATGGACGGCCAAACCCGCCGAATCGGTCTGATTCGCATCCACATGGAAGAGGATGCCGGCAAACTCATGCACGCATCGGACCGGCCGGTCAGTTTTGTGGATCTGAACCGTGCGGGCGTCCCCCTGATCGAGATTGTCAGCGAACCCGACCTGCGCTCGGCCGAGGAAGCCGGCGCCTATTTGCGCACCCTGCGCTCCCTGATACGCTGGATCGGTGTCGGCGACGGCAATATGGAAGAGGGCAGCTTCCGCTGCGATGCCAACGTCTCCATCCGGCCGCAGGGCAGCTCCGCTTTCGGCACACGCACCGAGATCAAGAACCTCAATTCCTTCAAGCATGTGGAAAAAGCCTTGCGCTACGAGATCGCCCGTCAGACCGAAATCGTGCTGGACGGCGGCGCCGTGGTCCAGGAAACCCGCCTGTGGGACCCTGACAAAGGCGTCACCCTTTCGATGCGCGGGAAGGAAGAGGCCCACGATTACCGCTATTTCCCCGATCCCGATCTACCCCCGCTGGTCATCGACCGGGCCTGGATCGATCGCGTGCGCGGGCAGTTGCCCGAACTTCCGCACGAACGCAGGCAACGGTTCATCACCGATTACCAGCTGCCGGCGTATGACGCCGGCATCCTGACGGCAAGCCGCGAAGCGGCCGATTATTTCGAAGCCTGTTTGCAAGTCTACCCTCACCCCAAGGTGGTGAGCAACTGGATCATGGGCCCCCTGTTGGGGTTGCTCAATGCCCAGGACAAAACCATCGAGCAGTCTCCGGTCAGCGCCGCGGATCTGGCCGCACTGCTGCAGTTGACCGGCGAAGGCGTGATCAGCGGCAAAATCGCCAAAACCGTTTTTGACGAAATGGCCGCCAGCGGCCGTACGGCCGGGCAGGTGGTCCAAGACAAGGGCTTGGCCCAGGTTTCCGATACGCGCGCCCTCGAAGCGGCCGTGGACAAAGTGCTGGCCGGCGCTGCCGATGAGGTGTCGCGCTATAAGGCGGGCCAGACCAAACTGATGGGATTCTTTGTCGGTCAGGTCATGAAAGCGACCAAGGGCAAAGCCAATCCCAATGTGGTCAATGAAATACTGAAGAAGAAACTGCACTAGGTTGGAATTATGAATAGCCAAGTACAAACCGCATTCAGTTCTCGCCTGCCTATTTCCAAATCAAGGAGCCACCAAGTGAAACTATCGGTACTGCATAGAATATGGGTGATGGTCGTAATTGGCTGCATCTGGATGCCTTTGGCGGCCGCGGCAGCACCCGTCCGAATCGCCATCCTGCCCTTCAGCATTCATGCCGACAAAGATTATGCTTTCCTGCAAAAAGGCATCGCGGAGATGCTTGCCTCGCGCCTTTCTGTTCCGGAAAAAGTTGTGGTCATCGACCCGGCCTTGACCGTGCGGGCCGCCGAGGCTCTGCGCGGTAAAAGCAGCGAAAGCCTGGCCCGCCAGGCCGGCGCCGAGCTCAAGGCGGACTACGCCGTGCATGGCAGCATCACCATTTTGGGTGAAAGCGTCAGCATCGATGCCGTTACGGTGGATATCAACGGAAGCCGCCCGGCGCTGACCTTCTTCAAGCAGACCCAAGACCTGGGCGGGGTGATCCCCCAAGTCGACCGCCTGGCCGAAGAGATCAATACCCGACTGCTCGGGCTTGCGCCGCGCGCGACGGGCGCGCAAGGCGCCGCCGGTCCCCCACCCGCAGCCGCGGGCCGGCCCCAGGCCGCGCCACCCGTTCAGCCCGATGTCCATAAGCACCCTGAAAAACTGCTTCAAAAAAGCCCCTTTGCTTCTTCCCAAACCGAAGAAGCGTCCGGCCAGACCCCTTCTCATCGGCTCAACCCCGCTTTCCAAGCGGCCTATGGAGATTCAGTCGAAGACAACACGGTTTTTTGGAAAAGCCGTAATTACGACCACATGATCAACAGCATCGATGTGGGTGACGTGGACCGCGACGGGCTTCTGGAAACCGTGGTGGCCACTCCAGAGAAAATCATCATCTATCGTTTCGCGCAGGGCCGCCAGGAAACCATCGCCGAAATCGAGACCGGCAACTTCCTGCGCAACATCAGCGTGAGCATCGGCGACATCAACCGCAACGGCACGCCTGAAATCTTTGTGACCGCCTTGACGATCCAACTCAATGCGCTGGAATCGTACGTGCTCGAATATGACGGCGCCAAATTCAAACCGCTGGTCGAAAAAAGCCGCTATTACTACAGCGTTGTTCAGCATCCCACCCTGGGAACGCTTCTGCTGGGCCAACGCCAGGCCAGCAGTGTCTCCACCCCCTTTGACGCACCGGTCTTCGAGATGACCTGGAAGGGCGCCGACTACGAACCCGACCGGCAGATCCTGCCGGGCCGCAAAGCCAGCCTTTTAGGCCTGGTTTACGGCGATATCATGAACAGCGGCGGCGACAGCATTGCCGCCTTCGATCCCTACGATCATCTGCAGGTCATTCTGCCCGGCGGCAAAGTCGAATGGAAAGACGATGATGTCTACGGCGGGACCGTGCTCTACTTCGCCTTGCCGCCCAACGCCCCCGGCGACGGCGAACAGCCCTTTTACCTGCCCGTGCGCATCCGCAGCGCGGATCTGGACAAGGATGGAAAAAACGAGCTCATCGTATTCCGCAATGAAGGCGGCACGGGCCGCAAACTGGGTGTGCGGCGCTACTTCAAGAACAGCCGCATCGAAGCCCTGGGCTGGGACGGTTTGGCGCTGCATCCGCTCTGGAAGACACGCCAGCTCTCCGGCCGGATCCAGGATCTGGTGGTCGCCGATTTCGACAACGACGGCGCGGATGAAATCCTGGCGGCGGTGGTGAGCAAGGAAGGCGCAATCATCTTCACCGATGCCCGCAGCAGCCTGATCGCATACGATCTGAGCCGGCCCAAGTAGTTTGTAGTCCGTTCCTGCGCACAGGATTTGGCCTCACTGATTCTTCTATGCTCTTTTCTCCCGCCGGGGCCCGAGGCGGAGAAGGCAGCCACTTCGCACCAGCCGAAAGTAATAACGGCGCTGATTTGAATTCTTTAAGGGCGCTTTGAAAATCTGAACATAGGGATATTAAGCTACTTATAATTGTATGGACAAGGACCTATGAAAAGCTTTGATTTACTTTGGTTCGTCATTCCGGCGAAAGCCGGAATCCAGTAAGATCTTCTGGCCCCCCGGATTTCGTCGGGGTGACGCATTTTCAAACTTCTTATGGACTCTTCAAAGCTCATCCGCCATACGATTATGCAAAATCTAATGAGTGGCGTTGCCCCCGTTTAGAGCACAGTAATTCGGATGTTCTGATTCTCTTTCTTTTCTTCCCGATGTTTGGCGTACGTCCGTATCATTTCGACATCCAATTCTTGCCGTCTCGACGCAAAACCCTTAATTTTCGGATTGCCACCCGGCTCTTTTAGGCTTTACTTTTGTCCATCATTGAACCAGCGCCCTTCGGCCACGAACCCAGCTTCACCTACAATAAAGAACAGCCCTACCACTTCACGACGGCGCATAACGAAAAAAGCCGGGGCTTTGGGCCCCGGCTTTTTGCAGTGCTCTAAAAATACGGATTCTTCAGACCTTAGAAATCAATGCGGAAGTTCACGTCCAAGAAAGCCAGTTTGCCATTATCCAAGTCGGCCGCACCGGTGCGTTCCAGATCGCCGCGATCAAGCCATCCAATTTCAGGAATGATCTGAACGCCCTTGGCAACTGCGATCGGGGCTTGCAGGTAATAGTAAAAGCCGGTCTGCTCGGCTTCAACACCAGCGGCGATATCGACTTGGGCATTCGCATAGGATATACCAGCTTCTATACCGAAGGCCGGATTGAATTTCATACCCACCACCAAAGTGGCCTGCAGCAGTTTGGAATCCTCGATATCGGCGCCAACCGCTTGGGCGTTCGTTATAGCGACAAGGGGATTGACCAACTGGAGCTGGGTTTGTCCGTAGTTGCCCGCATTCTGCATGTAGGAAGCGGTCGCTTTGACGTATGCGGGCCCCAAGGTCACGCTGACGCCCAGGCCGGCCAGGTAGCTGGTGATGCTTTCATCGACAGTGCCGGCCGCGTTTTCGACTTTATAGGTCTGGAATCCCAAAACCGGGCGCAGCGCAAGGACCGGGGTCCGGAAAACATAGGCGGCTTCAACGCGCGGCAGATAGAAATCTCTGTCGGTCAAAGCAACGCCACCGACCGTATAAGTGGGGGCGGTTGAATTGTTCTCGATGAAAGCCAGTTCAAACGTGCCGAATTGCAGTTCGAGCAGAGGCTGGCGGCCGATGTAAGGCAAGCCTTGAACCAGCAGGTTGGCGTCGCCGCTGTCGCCCATGTCGCCATGCGAGTTCGAGTAGCCCAGGAAGGTGCCCGGGGTATAGGTTTTACCGGCGAGCAGTTTGCCGGCGCCGAAATTCCAGATACCGAAAATTTGCCGCAGGTAGACATCCTGAATCTGCCCAGCGGTACGAGAGGTCTCTTGGAAGCCGATCTCCACAATGGCGGTCAGCTTGTCGGAGGCCACGGCCTTGGCGCCGATGCGGGTCGAGGTCCCTATACTAAGGAGCGTCCCACTATCGCTATCCTCGCCTACTGCACCGGCACCGCCCGCAATGGTCCCATCCATGCCCGGGCCGCCTATAAAATCTTCGCTGGCCTTAAAATACCCCAAATGGTTCCTAATGCTGCCGTAAAAAAAGAAATCGGCGGCCATGGCCGGGGCTGCCAACCCCAGCACCAATAAAACAACTAATAGTTTCTTCATCTGTTGTCCTCCTGATACGAGTTAAAAGAAAGCCAAACCAAACCAACCCAATAAAAAAGCCGGGCGCACCTAAGCCTGCTCAAAACTGCTTTTCCCCAACGGTTTTCCTTTCGAGACGCACGGCTGCATGATGCATGCTTCGTTTCAATTGGATGAATGGGTTCGAGTTAAGGGCAGGTTTATGTACACTCGGCCACAATATAGAAGCATTGCTAACAAGGCCGCCAGCAAAAGTCAAGCGATTTTCAGTCGCAATGATTCAGGCCCTTTCAGTGGTTGCGGTTCGCGCCGGGCATGCATTGCGCGGCCCGCGCGCTTGCCGCCAACAGCAGGCTGGCCGGCGGCTCGCAGGAGGCCTTCTTTCTGCACATCCTCTTTGCGCCTCTGCCTCCCTGCAAGAAAACAGCAATGCAGGTTCAGGTTCGTTGTATGGAGCGGTTGAGAAACTAGTGCCAGCACGGTGGAATCAAAATGTTAACCGAGTAAGCAACTTCGTTTCCGAACGTTCCGTCAAGCGCTGCAGCGAAGAAAAAAGGTGTGCGAAAGAGCGCAGCTATTAAAACGTGGTTGGGATTTATTCCTTCCAATCATGTAGCATTCCACCCAAGAAAGGAATTTCTTGCGCCGTGACTTTGCATAAAAGCACACGAACCCGGCACAGCACCGGACACGAAGGGGCGGCATCCTTGGCCGGAGATTCCGCAGCAGGTCGTAAGTAATTGCCGTCGCGCCGGTGAATTTTTAGCTGAGTGCTCGAAGGCATAAATTCAGTGACGTATAACTTGTCTTCAATAACGTACCGCTTTGGGGGATTTGCTTAGTCGGTGAATTGGTCGGCTTCGGGTCGGTACCGGAATCGGCATCGGTATCGAATTCGATTGCGACCCCGACCCCGAATAGTTACGTCAAATGCTTCCCCTCTCCCTGGAAAAGCACCGCAGGCGTTGGGTGCCGCTGAGAATGCCATCGTGTTCACCCGGTCCGCCCAAACGCTTTTTCAAGATCCCGCAGGGTCCAGCGGATCCAGGTGGGGCGGCCGTGGGGACAATGGGAGGGGTTTTGGCAAGCGTCCAACTGGACCAGCAGGCGACGGATCTGGGCATCCGCCAGGTGCTGGTTGCCGCGCACCGCGCGGTGGCAGGCCATGACCATGCGGCACTCCTGAATGACCCGCGCAATCCCCGCGCCCAGGCCGATCTCCGCGCTGCGCTCGGCCAGCTCACGGACCAGCCTTCCGATATCGTGGTCGCTCAGCAGCGAGGGTACCGCCTTGACGGCAAACGTGGTGCCGCCGAAGGCTTCGATTTCCAGCCCCATCGCGCCCAGGCCGGGAAGAAGGTGTTCCAACATGCGGGCCTCGCTGAAGCTCAGCTCGACCGTTTCAGGGACCAGCAGGTGCTGCGCCTCCGGGCGCTCGGCGTTTTGGCTCAATTGTTCATACAGGATGCGTTCATGGGCCGCATGCTGGTCGATCAGAATCAGGTCATCCCCATCCTGGCAGAGGATATAGGTGCCGCGAAACTGGCCCACAACGGTCAGGTCGGCGAATCCGTGGGCGGTCCAAAGGTCTTGCTGGCGGGAGGGGGCAGGGAAAAACGGCCTGCCCGTAAACCCGGGCGGTTTCGGCGCAGCGCCGGGTACGCTTTTTTCAATCTGCGCGGCGTCCGGGAAAGTGCCGGCCGCCGGGGCCCGCAGCCCGGCCTGCCCGGTCAAAGGAACCGGGTTGTAGGCGGGTTGCGCTTCGCGCACGGCTTCGCCGCTGCCCGCCGGAGCCCACAAGCGGCGTTCGGCCCGCGAAAGCGCTTCGGCCGTAGCCTGTCGGACCAGATCGTGCACGCGGCGCTGATCGGCGAAACGGACCTCGTGCTTGGTGGGGTGCACGTTGACATCCACCTGGTCGCAGGGCATTTGCAAAAACAGCACGGCCGATGGAAAACGGCCCTTCATGATGAGGCCGTGATATCCTTCGCACAGGGCGTGCTGGATCACGCGGTCCCTGATCCTGCGGCCGTTCACAAAAACAATCGTGCCGCGCGAGGTGCTGCGCGCCATGCCCGCCGGCGCCAAATAGCCCCTCAGGATCAACTCTCCCCTCTGATCCTGCACCCGGATCAAATCATCGGCCGCCAGCGGCCCCATGCTATCGGCCGCACGCTCGATCGGATCGTTGACCTTGGGCCACTGTTTGACCAGCCTGGCATTGTGAAGCAGCTTGAAATGGACCTGCGGATAGGCCAGGGCCATCCCGCCCACGACATCGGCCACATGGCCCATCTCGGTGGCGGTACTTTTCAGGAATTTACGCCGGGCCGGAGTGTTAAAAAAAAGCTGGGCCACACGGATCAAAGTGCCTTGGGGCGCGCCGGTTTCGGTCACCTGCACCATTTTGCCCCCTTCGATCTGCACCTGCACCCCGGCGGCGGCTTCCCGCTCCCGGGTGATCAGGGTCAGCTTGGAAACGGCCGCAATACTGGGCAGGGCCTCGCCGCGGAATCCCAGAGTGCATATGCCCGACAGATCGGCATCGCTGTGCAATTTGCTGGTGGCAAATCGCTCCAGTGAAAGCAGGGCATCGTCGCGGCCCATGCCGCTGCCGTTATCGGCGACTTGAATCAGGGATCGGCCGCCGTTTTCGATTTCGATGGTGATCCGGCTGCCCTGGGCATCCAGCGCGTTTTCAACCAGCTCCTTGACTACCGAAGCCGGCCGCTCGACCACTTCTCCGGCGGCGATTTTATTGGCCAGAATGTCCGGGAGTATGCGGATTCGGGGCATGTAAAAGGCCTCAGATTGACCGTAATCGTATTCGTTATCGTGTTCGTAATCGACCTTCGTTATAGAATTCCGTTGTTACTTAAACCCCTTTTCGATTACGGTTACGAATACGATTATAAATGCGAACACGAGTATCTATATCCTGCTGTATTCATGAATTTTTTGATACGTAAGCGCGCGCAAACAAGTTCGATGAAGCTACTTTTTCTGCGATGCGTCGTCTTTCAACAACTTCTCCAGGGCAGCCGCATCGGCCGGGGTGAGATTGAAGGTCAAACAGGCGCGCTCGATCAGTTGGTAGATCGGGGTGCCCGGGTTGGCCTGGCGTTCCGCGCTGATCCATTTGACGGCCCGGCGCAGATTTTCTCCTTCGGGTTGGATATTCATGGGCTTTTCATCCTAAAAAGACAGAGGCGTCGCCTCTAAGCCTTGGTTGGTGGGTTGCTCCCGTTCTGCTTTTCGTATTCGTAATCGTATTCGTCACCATGAAGTTCCTTTACCGGCGCCGTCTCCCCATATGTAGGAGCAGCTTCCTTTACGTTCTCATTGAATAAACTCAATTTTGTTAACATCGATACGATTCGAATCAAATATTGTTTTGCCTTATTGTTCTCTTCGAGTGTAAGCACATTACCGATTTGAAGAACATCTTGAATAGCTGCGCACTCCAACGCAGACCCCCGAGCGATTTCGAAAAAGTGCCGTCGGTCGTTTCGTCCGCTCTTGCCATTGCCCTCGGCAATGTTAAGGGGGACGGACTGGGATGCACGCAACAGCTGCTCACGGGCATTGCGATGATGACTTTTTAGTCGAGGCACCTGACTGTAAACCCATGCGACATATTCAAGTGAGAGCTTGTAAACATCGAGTTGCTCGTGTCCAAAACGCACGCTGCCGTCCTTTGGTTTCTGTTTTCGAATACGAATACGATTACGAATACGAGTTTTACAATCATGGTGCTAACTCGGGTTTCTTTTTATGAAACTCCGTGGCTTGTTCAAAGGCATGCGCCGCCGCCAGCAGGCGTGCTTCCTGGAAATGACCGGACAGCAGTTGCATCCCGATGGGCAGGCCCGCCTGGGACAAGCCGCAGGGCACGGCGATACCGGGAATGCCCGCCAGGTTGGCCGAAAGCGTATAGATGTCGGACAGGTACATGGCCAGCGGATCATCGCCGTGAGCCCCGATGCGCGGCGCCGGAGCGGGCGTCACCGGTGAAGCGATCAGGTCACAGCGCGCGAAGGCGTTTGAAAAATCGCGCATGATCAGCGTGCGCACTTGAGAGGCCTTGCGGTAGTAGGCATCATAATATCCGGCCGACAAAGCGTAGGTACCCAGCAGGATGCGCCGTTGCACCTCCGGACCGAACCCCTGCCGGCGGGTATTGCGGTACATTTCCAGCAATTCGCCGGCCGCTTCATCGCGCAGCCCATACCGTACGCCGTCATAGCGGGCCAGATTGGAGCAGGCTTCGGACGGTGCGATCACATAATAGGCGGCCACGCCGTAGCGGGTGTGCGGCAGATCGATCTCCACTATCCGGGCACCCAGGCCTTCCAGCGTATCGATGGCCTTCAATACGGCCGCGCATACATCGGCGTCCAGGCCCTGATTGGCGAAGTAGGCTTTGGGAACGCCGATCCTGAGCCCACGCACCCCTTGGGACAAGGCGGCGCCGTAATCGGGAACCGCATCCGGCGCGCAGGTGGCATCGGCGCCATCATGGCCCGCAATGGCTTGTAACACCCAGGCGCAATCGGCCACGGATCTTGCCAAGGGACCGATCTGATCCAGGGAGGAAGCAAAGGCCACCAGGCCGAAGCGCGATACCCGTCCGTAGGTGGGTTTAAGCCCCACGACCCCGCAGTGGGAAGCCGGCTGGCGGATGGAACCGCCCGTATCCGATCCCAGGGCGGCCAGGCACATGCCGGCCGCGGCGGCGGCCGCCGAGCCGCCGCTGGACCCTCCGGGGATATGGTCGGTGTTCCATGGATTGCGCGTCGTATGAAAAGCCGAGTGCTCCGTGGTGGAACCCATGGCGAACTCGTCCATGTTCAGCTTTCCCAGCAAAACGGCCTTCTGGCTTTTGAGCCGCCGCACCACAAAGGCATCGTAGGGCGGAATGAAGTTTTCCAGGATACGCGACCCGCAGGTAGTCCGCACGCCCTGCGTGCAGATCACGTCTTTGAGTGCGATCGGAATGCCGGTCAGGGGCGCCATGTGTCCACGGGCCATGGCCGCATCGGCGTTGCGGGCGTCGGCCAGCGCCTGGTCCGCGGTGACTGTCAGGAACGCGCGAATGCGCGGTTCGACCGCATCAATACGCTCCAAGACGGCCCGGGTCAGTTCCAGCGCGGAAATGTCGCGGCGCTTAAGCAGGTCGTGGGCCTGGGCGATGGTTAAGGCATACAAATCCATGTGGGGCTCCACAGGTAAACGACGGTTTCATAAGAAGTCGATCGAAACAGACTCTTAAGAGCCATCAGGGAATGCTGAATTCGTAAAAAGTCCATTTTTCATCATTTTCACCATAACGAAACCTTCAATCCTGCTGGATGATCTTAGGCACCACGAAGCAACCATTTCCACGCGACGGCGCATTGGCCAGGGCCTGTTCCGCACCCAGATGGGGGTGTTCCACATCATCGCGGAAGGCATTGGTCAGCGCAATGGCGTGAGAGGTGGGTGGTACATCGCGGGTGTCCACCTCGTTTAATGCATCCACATAGGCCAGGATGGTCGCCACCTGCTGACATAGTCTATCAACCGAACCCGGCTCGATCACCAGGCGCGCCAGTTCGGCAACATGTTTGACCTGCGCGGCGTTTATTTTCATTACCATCTCCTTGGGACGATGCCGCCAAATTGATTTTAAAGGTGCCGCAAGCAGTTCTGGATCGTCTACGGCGTGCCGACCACCAGCCCCTTGAACTGATCGCCTTGCAACCGCTTGAGCATGCCTTCGGCCGCCGTGCGATTTTCGAATGCGCCGACGCGCACACGAAACCAGACTCCCTTGCCCGGAATCTCGGTGCGCAGGGTAAAACCCGGATAACCCTTGGCGCGCAGCGCCGCCGCCACCTTCTCGGCGCTCTGCAGATCCTTGAAAGCCGCCACCTGAATACTGAGGCGGCCCCCTTGGGGCGGCGCTGAAGCAGCCGCCGGGGCCTGATCGGCCTTTTCCGGCTTGACCGCCGGGGCAGGTCGCTGGTCGGACTTGGCTGCCGGATCATCCGGTTGAGGCGCCCTGGGGGCCGGAACCGCGGTTGCGGCGACCGGTATTTCTTTTTTCCGCGGGAGGGGTGCTGGTTCAGGCCTCTTTTGAGTGGCTGCAGAAGCGGAGGGGATTTTATGGCCCTCCTTTGCAGGAGGTTTTTTCAACGCTTCATAGAACCCCAACTCGGTTGCTTGCACCTCTTTCTGCCCGACAATGGCTTCGGCATCGGCTTTCTCCTTGATCCGTATGGCCGTTTTCATTGCGTTCAGCTCTTTTTCCAAAGCAAACGTCTTCGGGGGCAACGGTGCGGTGCCGCGCCCCACCAGTATGCCCAGCACGAACATCCAGCCCATGATGAAAAAGATCAGCCCGCCCCACACCAGCATGCCCTTGCGCGTCATTTGAACAGGGTATCTGTCTTGCTCTTTGGCCAACGGATGCGCCTTCCTGGTGTTCGAATGATTCCGCAATTTAGCTGTTACAGCAAATTCCGGTGCGATAGTTTAAATGCGCGGCCGCAGGGACGATCCATGTTCTGGAGGTACGTTCGCCTCGGTTCCCGACGGCCTACCCCACCGGTTCTACATCTGCTCGGGGGCGTTTACCCCCAAGACTGTCAATCCGTTACGGATCACCTTCTGTACCGCCAGCACCAGGCAAAGTCGGCCCATCGTCAGCGCAACATCTTCGCTCAAAACCCGGTGTTTGTTGTAATAAGCATGAAACAGCGCCGCCAGCTGCATCAGATAGTAGGTGATGCGATGTGGGGCCAGCGCCTGGGCCGAAGTTAACACCACTTCCGGATAGCGGGCAAGCGCCTTGATCAAATCGATTTCTTCGGTTTCATTCAATCGAGCGCCGGCCGCTTCCTGCCATTGGGGACCGGCGATGCCTTGCTCGGCGGCTTTACGCAGTATACTGCAGATACGGGCGTGGACGTATTGGACGTAGTAAACCGGATTGTCGTTGGTTTTTTGCTTGGCCACTTCCAGATCGAAATCCAGGGGGCTTTCGTGATCGCGGATCAAAAAAATAAACCGCGCCGCATCGCGGCCCACTTCATCCAGCACCTCTTTAAGGGTGACGAATTCGCCCGAGCGCTTGCCCATGGCCACGGGCTGGCCGTCCCGCAGCAGGTTGACCAGTTGCACCAGGACCACTTGAAACTGATCCCTTCGATAGCCGGACGCTTCGACTGCAGCGTTCATGCGCGGAATGTAGCCGTGGTGATCGGCGCCCCACACGTCGATGACCCGCTCGAAGCCGCGCTGGTATTTGTTCCGGTGATAAGCGATGTCCGAGGCGAAATAGGTGGTCTGGCCGTTCTGGCGAACGACCACGCGATCCTTTTCATCGCCGAAATCGGTGGTTCTGAACCACCAGGCATTGTCCTGAAAATAGAGGACCTGACGCGCTTTGAGATCCTCTATGGAGCGCTCCACCTGAGCGCTGTCGTAAAGACTTTGTTCGCTGAACCACTCGTTGTAAGTAATCCCGAAAGCTTCCAGGTCCCGGCGGATGCCGGTGATAATGGCATCGGCGGCGAAACGCGCGCACTGGATTATAGTCTCTTCGTCTTCACGGCCAAAGAATTCCCGCCCGCGGGTTTCGATCAGCGCACGCGCCAGATCCCGAACATAGGCGCCCTGGTAACACGCTTCAGGAAACGTGATGGATTCGCCCAACAGCTCCCGGCCGCGTAGAAGAACGGAACGGCCCATCATCTGAATCTGGCGTCCCGAGTCGTTGATGTAAAATTCGCGCTGGACGTCGTATCCGCACAATCTCAACAAGTTGGCGATGCTGTCCCCCACGGCCGCGCCGCGGCCGTGCCCGACGTGCAGGGGGCCGGTTGGATTGGCGCTGACAAACTCGACTTGAACCTTGCGACCCTGGCCGATCGGAGATGCGCCATAAGCATGGTCCTGCGCAAGCACCCGCCGCACCACGGGCGGCCAAGCCGACGGCCTTAGAAAGAAATTGATAAA
Source organism: Desulfobacteraceae bacterium (assembly GCA_003599575.1). Taxonomy (GTDB): domain Bacteria; phylum Desulfobacterota; class Desulfobacteria; order Desulfobacterales; family Desulfosarcinaceae; genus Desulfatitalea. The sequence goes on from QZKV01000115.1 coordinate 35,269, forward strand.
GCCGGGGCCGGCAATCTCCAGACGCGCGACCAGGGCCTGCGGATCGTCCATGTGATCCATAAGTGCCTGGGCGATCTTGCGCGGGGCCATTTTCTGCGTCTTGGCCGACAGCATGGCGAAATTGGTGGCAAAATCCCCGTGGGACCCAATCTTCGGCTCTTCTACCTCCACTGCCGGAAATTCAGCCGCCGACAGCGCCCCCTGCGCCTGGGCTTTGCGGGCGGCATTGATGATCAACTCTTGAATCTGGGCTTTCATGAGGATGCTCTCTTCGTTCCATCTTTTTTTCCGTTACAGCTGCATAAAACTGAGTCTCATAAATAGTATTTAATGGCAAGTCAAGATCGGCAGCCTCCATTTCGCGCGGTAATGCGTTTGACTTTCAGATCCAAAATGGTTATCACTTCGCCAATCCGGACCCGAAGTCCGCGCTGATTTTCATTCCTAAGCAAAACACAATCCAGCCAAGAAGGTTTCTTCCTCTCGGCCGCAGCCGGAAATAATCGCCTGTTCAAAAACGATCGCGCGCAAAGGACCAATGTGCTTCTGCGGACAGGCCGGGCGAACAGGACCACAGCATCATGCATATTTCCGAAGGCTATCTTTCCGGCCCGATATTGATTTCAGGCGCGGTATTGGCCGCCGCTGGAACCGCCGTTGGACTGAAACGACTCGATTACGATCAAATAGCCCAGGGCGGGATTTTGGCGTCGACCTTTTTCGTCACCTCCCTGGTACACGTGCCGATCGGTCCATCAAATGCCCATTTGATCATGAATGGCATTATCGGCCTGCTGCTTGGATGGTCCGCTTGTCCGGTCATATTGGCCGCCCTGGTCCTGCAAGCCGTATTTTTTCAATTCGGCGGCATTACCACTCTGGGGGTCAACGAAATAATCATGGCCGCACCGGCCGTGGCTGTATATTACCTGTTCGGTCCCTGGATCAGCCGTTCGGGCTGGGTAGGGATGGCCGCTGCATTTGCCGGGGGCGCTCTGGCCGTCGCTTTTTCGGCGATAGTGATGGCGCTTTGTCTTTTTTTTACGGACGAAAATTTCCTGGCCGTCGCTGTCGCGGCCATTCTGGTGCATTTGCCGGTCATGATCATCGAAGGTGTGGTGTCCGCCTTTTGCGTGGGGTTCTTAAAAAAAGTAAAACCGGAGATGCTGCCGCGAACACCTGGTGAACAAACGTCTGTTTTCGATCACTCACCATTGAGTTGATGCGCTGAACCAGCGGCAGGCTTTCTTTGCCGCCACTCGGCCTCACAGGGGAGAGTCATGCGTGCGAATTGGCTCCAAAATTGGACCTGCTGCGGTATTTTGGTGGCAATAGCGCTGTTCCGGGCCGCGCCGGCGCAAGCACACAAAGTCACCATATTTGCATGGGCGGAAAACGACACCATCCATACTGAAAGCAAATTCAGCGCGGGCAAACCGGTCCAGGGCGGCAAAATCGAGGTGTATGATCCGCAGGGCAAGAAGCTGGTGGCAGGCATCACCGATGATCAAGGTCGCTTCAATTTCCGCATACCGCAGCGCAGCGACTTGAAAATTGTCCTGACGGCGGGCATGGGGCACGGCAATCACTGGTGGTTGCGTGCGCAAGCAATCAACCCGCAGGCGGAAATCGGCGCACCGCCTGTTGCCCGCCTTCCTTCTTTTTCGGAAAGCGCCACCCACCCCGACGTCCCGCCGAACGCCAGCGAGTGCCTGGATGCCCAGGCCATGCAGCAAATTGTCGCGCAGGCTCTGGAAAAAAGGCTGGGACCCTTGGAAGCCCGGTTGGCCGAACAGCCATGGGATTGGCGCGATATCATCGCGGGGATCGGCTACATATTAGGGTTGATGGGGGTGGCGGTGTTGGTTCGCCACGGCAAAATCAAAGAGAAAAGGTGAAAGGAATGGCAGCGAGTAGCGGAGGCAACTCAAATTGATGGAAGAACGCTTCGCCGAAGGGGACTCTGTGATTCATCGCACCGACCCGGCCGTGCGCGCTTTGGCAGCCACACTCTACTCCTTTACGGTGGCCTTGATGGACAGCCTGGAAGCTTTGGGCCTGGCGCTTCTTTTTTCGATCGCCCTGGCAGCGGCCGCCCGCTTGACGATCAGGCCGCTTGTTCAACGGCTTGCGGCTGCGGCCGGTTTCTTATTGCTGCTTTGGCTGCTTTTGCCGTGGAGCTATCCCGGCGAAGCCTTGGGGCGCCTTGGACCTTTGGTGATCAGCCGTCAAGGCGTACGGATATGCTTGCTCGTCACCTGTAAGACAGCAGCCATCCTGATCGGCTTTACCGCTCTGGTGGCCACCATGCACCTTAGCACACTGGGCCATACCCTGCACCGGATAGGATTGCCGCCCAAGTTGGTGCACTTGCTGCTGTTGGCCTACCGCTACATCTTCGTCATCCAAACTGAGTATCAACGATTGCTGCGCGCCGCCAAAATCCGCAATTTCCGACCGGTCACAACGATGCATACCTATCAAACCTATGCTTACTTGATCGGCATGCTCTTTGTCCGTGCCTCTGAAAGATCCGTGCGCGTGCACCAGGCGATGAAATGCCGCGGGTTCAACGGGCGCTTCCACTCGCTCGACAGCTTCGGCGCCACAGTCTGGAACCCGGTCCTTGCCACAGCCGTGGTACTGGTGAGTGCGGCCATGATCTACATCAACATAGGATAGGGGACGTACATGAAAATATTAAAATTGTCGAGCCAACCGGGTCCTCCCTCACAAACGCCTCAATAAAATTCACGAGGCATAACTTTATCATCCAAACAGATCGTCTATTCGGCTAACTGGGCAGATGCTCGATGCGCCGGGGTGGTTGCGTCGGCATGAGCCAGCTTTTTTTCATATTTTCATGTACGTCCCCCATCAGGGAAAATCCGCGTGGACCTGATCCGCATGGGTCAGCATGTTCTTGCGGAGCGTATCATCCATCCCGCCCATGTTTTGGATGACCTGTTTAAGCGAAGATAATTCGAGGCTGCAAAGGGAGAGCAGATGGCTTTCAGTATCCGTGTAGTGATGATCACTGATGCGGGTGCGCTGGAGGATGGATTCGGTCAGTGCGTTGATTATTTCCGTTCGATCTGCCTCCGGGAGATCACCCGCGGCAGCGGACAGCAACTTGAGGTAGGATTCGATCACGCGGGCCATTTCCGCCCGCGCCTGATTATCGGCGGTGGCGCGCAACAAGGTGGCGTTGCGCAGGCCGGAGGCCTTTCCGATGCCGTAAAAAAGCCTTTCGCCGCCGACCACGTAGGCGCCGCTTTCCAATTGGGTCCACTGAGCAGTTGACACGATGGCCATTTTAGGTTTCGCGCAACCGCCCAGAAACCAAAACCCAATGAGCAAACTTACAGTTGCGGCAGCAGCGATTCTGTTGCGCATGAAACCTCCGACCGAATCCAGCGGAACACCAAATTAAAAAGGGTCACGATCATCACCGCAACCCTTTGATAACGTGGTAGGCACGCGCGGATTTGAACCGCGGACTTCTACCGTGTCAGGGTAGCGCTCTCCCCCTGAGCTACGTGCCTGAAAGCAGGGTTTGTTGTTAACATCGGCACATAGGCCTGTCAAGGGCAAATGCAGCCAGCCGGCATCTACGTTGCTCCGTTCGCATGATCGAGAAACGGCGTTTATGGCGCGTGCGCGCGGGCGGGCTTGGCCGATGCGACGTTCGAAATCTGCTGGCTCGCGCGCTGCGGCTTGGGAACACGCACCGAAATGATTAAAGCATGTTCGGCGGAAAAACGCCGGCCTGGGACGACCGCCGCCGGGAGGCGTTGAAGAAGCTGAGGACCGTTGTGAAACCAAAAATAAATCCGCGTTGACCTCACCTCATCCGGTGTTATTTTAGTGTCCAAAGCACAAGCTGACATGCTGGGGAAGGTTGTTCGAGTTTTTTATCTGATGATGAGTCGCAGAATATTTATCCAAAATTTAATGACAGGGCTTAAAAGCGTGGCCCTTTTTCATTTGGTGCCGGGCTCGGCGAGCCTGGCGCTCGGTCAGGCGGAAAAGACTGAAAAGCTCCACTACAAGCGCCTCAACGGGGTTTCTATCCGGGCGTTGGCGGCGGCCAGGGAGCATCATGGTCCGGACGGCCGCTTTCTAAACCCCTTGGGCCACGTGCGCCGTCGCCGAAAAGTCGGCGAGCTGCTGTACTGGAAGCTGTTCAGCGAAAATGAGTTCAGGTCTTCTCTGGATGAACAGCCCATCACTCCCGTGCAGGTGGATTGGGACAAGGTGCGCCATCACCGGGGTTTGTCGGTAACGTTCATCAAACATGCCACCGTGCTGATCAAGGACCTCGATCAGTATCTTATTGTCGATCCGGTGTTCAGCCATATCTTCTGGTTCATCAAAGATTTCTCTCCTTTGGCGTTTGAGCCGCATGAGTTGCCCAAAATCGCCCACATTCTGATCACCCACGGGCATTACGATCATATCGACGAACCATCGCTGAGTTTATTCGACCGCAAGACGCATGTGATCTCCCCACTCGGGTATGACAATATTTTTACCGGGCTGGGCATGCATCATCGCACGCAACTGGACTGGTACGACGCATATACCGACGGGCGGAGGGAGATTACGCTTTTGCCGTGCAATCACTGGACCATGCGCAACCCCATCGCAGGGCCGAACCGTTCCCTGTGGGGATCCTACCTGATCAAGACCGCGGCGGGGAAGACCATCTATTTGTCCGGTGATACGGCATTTTTCGATGGATTTCACGAAATCGGCCGGCAATACGACATCGACTTGGCCATTATCAACCTGGGGGCCTACGAACCACGCTGGTTCATGGCGCCCAGCCACATGAATCCGCGCGAAACGGTGGAGGCTTTTAAACAGCTCGGCGCCCGCAAATTGATGATCGTCCACTGGGGCACCTTCCGCCTGGGGGACGAACCGGTCCATTTTCCCCCCATGGAACTGCGCAAAATTCTGCAGGAAGAGGGCTTGCTGGATTCCTGGGTAGATCTCAAGCACGGCGAAACGCTCTACCTGGCGTAAGCTTCCGGGCTTCGCGCGTTTACGCATTTTCCAACACGTTCCACTCTCGTACCCGGCGCAGGAAGTACGTGTACCCGTCGAAGCGTCCATCGAAATATTTGGAGATTGGCGCATTCGATTTCTTGTACGCGAAAGGAGTACGCCGGCGATAAACGCGGCCTCGGCCGTGATCCAGGGGGTTTTTGTAATTATGGGTTGTTCGGTTCCTGCAAAATGTTCATGCCGACATAGATGTAGTGCAGGCCGGAGAGGATGGTCAGAATGGCTGCGGCCCACAATAAAAGTGGATGCAGGGCGGTCAGCTTCACCCCGGCGGGATCGAAGAGCGCCAGAATGACCAGCAGAATCTGGGCTGTGGTGGTGCATTTGCTCACAATGGTCGGTCGAACCTCGTAGGATTTCTGGGTCAATGTAAAAATCGCGATCCCCAACAAAATGATGACATCCCGGGCAATCACGATGACGACTACCCAGCTTGGGATCACAGCTAAAATGCCCAGCGCGACAAAAGCCGAGATGAGCAGCAACTTGTCCGCCACGGGGTCCAGGTGGGCGCCCAAAACCGTGCGCTGATTGAAGTAACGCGCTATGAGCCCGTCGAGACCGTCGCTCACGCCTGCCGCCACAAAGACCACCAGAGCCTGCGGGTAATTGCGGCGCAGCAGCAAAATCAAAAACAGCGGTGTAAGCAGAATACGCACCACTGTGAGTATATTGGGTATACTGATGGGCAATCGGCTCAAAAAGCCCCTCTTGCGCTAGCGCGACAGCAATTGCAGTACAATGACCGCGTCCTCCACCTGAACAACATTGATCCGAAAATTATCAAAATTGAGCATCTGCGCGGCATCGGCCAAAGTACGGGCACTGCCCTGATAAGTGGCCGTCATAACAGCCGTATCGGATGCCAGTTCCCTCAATTGCAGATTGTCCACACCCGAGGTGCCGCTCAAGGCGCCGCGGAACTTCACCAGACTGGCGATGTTGCCCCCTACGCCCTGCACCCGTATTTCGATGCCGGTCCCCAAAGCCGCTTGCCTGGACCAGGCACTGGCGACTTTACTGGAGAGCTCTTCCCCAGCCAGTGCCGCCGCCCTGCGAAGGAGTTCGCCGCCGTCCGCAATCCCTTGGCCGGCTTCGGTGGTGGCGCTCTTTTCAACCTTTGCAAGCGCCTTTCCATCTGCCGTGCGATAGGCAATCGTACGAATTGTTCCGCGGTAGGCTTGGGCACTTGGCTGCAAGGGCGTGTTGGCATGCTCGACCAGGGCCGAACCCGCCACCACCACCTCGGCGTCGAATCGCCGGCCCAAATCCATGGCTTCGGCCGCACTCAGTTCGGATGCGTAGTCCGCAGTGACTCCAGCACCATCGGGTTGAACCATCACAAAATTGCTGTCGGAAAAGATCCGTGACAAGACTGAGCTGGAGATGTGAACATCTGAAACCGGCCGCCGACTCCACCAATACTGAGGTGCAAGGTCATTGAGATTTTTTTCGGCAACACATAGAAGGACGCGCGGATAGGGGATCTCCCCCAGCCGAAGACCGGCGGCTTTGGCAGCATCTTTCAACTGGTCGACCGAAACCGTGGCCTGCACAATCAGCCGGTAGGTGTCTTTGGTGACGGATTCGGTCAACACTTTGTAGTCACGCACAAATCTATCGGTGCGATTCAGAAGGGTCTCGTTGACGACTTTAAAATGGCCCACCAAAGATTCGATGGGAATCGCGTCCCCCAGCGCCCGGCTTACCGCCATGATCAGACCGGCATTGATCGCCTCCTCCCGGCCTGCCGCCATGTCTCCTCCGCGAATTCGGCTGCTGCCGATAGCAAAAACCGTGATTTCGCCGCCGCCTGGCTGAGCCCGAACGCTCGAGCAAACCGGCAGGATGATAAGAGCCAAGATCAGCAACGTTTTGCATCCCGGTATCGTACGCATAAGAGTTCCTCCTGGCGGCAAAAAACCTTCTACGGCCGCTAATGCCGATTCTTTGCATGAAACGCTTCGGCATTCAATGGAAACTATTCGATTGCGTCAGGCGCGGAATGCCGGATTAAATTTTGCATGACAACAGTTTTCCGGGTCCCCCTGCCCAAAGATTGGGGCGCCCCGCACAATGCGTTCAACTGGCCCGCGACCACGCATATTCCACGACATCTTCCAGAATCCGGCGTTCCGGGGAAGGATCGAACGTAAACAAGGCCTGTTTGGCTTGCCGGATCTGACCTGCGGCAAGATCGCGGGTGTAGTCGATGCCGCCGTAAAACCGCAGCCGGTCCAGCAACCGGTCGAAATCCGAAGGGGTGAACGCTTGCGCCCGGATAAGGGCTTCCATCCACAACTTGTCCTGCGGACCGGCCTGCCGAAGGGCGTAAATCACGGGCAGGGTCAACTTGCCTTCCCGCAGGTCGGCGCCGGCTTTTTTGCCCAGCGCGGCCGTATCTTGCGTATAATCCAGCAAATCGTCGGCCATTTGAAAGGCCATGCCCAGGTGAAAACCGAATTCACTCAAGGCCTGCGCCGATTGCCGCGTAGCCCCGGCAATCAGCGCCCCGACCCGGCAGGCGCCCTGGAATAGCACCGCTGTCTTGCAGCGGATGACATCCATGTAGATTTCTTCATCGAGGGCAACATCCCCTTTATGGGCCAGCTGCCGGATTTCTCCTTGCGACATCTGTTCAGTAATGCCGGCGATCACCGCGATCACTTCGGGCAGACCCGTGCGCGCCGCCAGGGAAAGCGCGCGCGCCAGCAGGAAATCACCCGTCAGCACGGCCGTAGGCGGGTCCCAAACGTGGTGCGCCGCCGGCCGCCCGCGGCGCAAATCAGCGCCGTCCACCACATCATCGTGTATCAAGGTGGCGGCATGCAGATATTCGAAGATAACACTCGTGTCGGCGGCTGAAGGCCTGTCCGCATGTCCGCATAAGCGTGCTGAGAGCATCATCAACAACGGCCGCAACCGTTTGCCGCCGGCAAAAAGCAGGTGTCCGGCCACCTGCCGGACCAAATTGAGCTGGGGGTTGAGATTTCCGGACAGGGCGTCTTCAATCGACGATAGGTCCTCTTGCACGGCAGCCAGGATTCTATTTTTAAGATCGGTCATAACGCCTCTGTGATCAGATCGTAATCAAGGGTTTGCACCACGCGTACCGGGATGAAGTTTCCAGGTACCGGCGCCGGACCCTCCGGGGAGGCTTTGATCAAGGTCACACCGTCCACTTCCGGCGCCTGGAAGCATGTGCGGCCGATCCAGAAATCGTCGCCCTTCTTGGGGGCCGCGTCCACCAGCACTTGCAAGGTACGGCCTTGAAATCGGGTCAGCTTTTCAGCCGATATACGCTGCTGCAGGGCCATGACCATGTCAAGACGCTCCTGGGCCAGAACGGCATCCACATGTTCACCCAGATGGTGCGAGGGCAAATCCTCGGCATCCGAATAGGCAAACACTCCCAGGTGATCGAAACGGGCTTGCTCGATAAAATCCAGCAGCTGCTTGAAATCATCCTGGCTTTCACCGGGAAAGCCCACCAATACGGTGGTGCGCAAAGCCGCATCGGGGAGTTGCGCGCGAATCGAAGTGAACAAGTGCAGCAATTCCCGATCCGTATACCCGCGCCCCATGCGCCGCAGCATGTTAGAGCTGGCATGTTGGACAGGTATATCGAGGTAGGCGCACAGATTGGCATGTGCGGCCAGGGTCTGGATGACCTTCGCGGTGATGCTTTGCGGGTGGCCGTACATCACGCGAATCCAGACGGACGGGTCCACTCCGGCCAATGCCGAAAGCAAGCGGGCCAAATCGGTCGGCGGACGCAGATCTTGCCCGTAGGCAGTCGTTTCCTGGGCCACGAGGGTCAGTTCCCGGGCGCCGTCGGCAATCAGCGCCCGGGCTTCCTGAAGCAGGGTCGCAAGGGGACGGCTTTTTTGACCGCCCCTCAGCTTGGGGATGATGCAATAAGTACAGTGCCGGCTGCATCCTTCCGCTATTTTCAAGTAGGCGCTATGCGCCGCCAGGGGCTTGCGCAAAACCGGCAGACGGCTGTCCACGGCGTCCGGATCGGGCAACAGGCAGGCACCGGCCGCCCATGCACCTTGCACGGCCGGAACAATCTGCTCATAGGCACCGGTGCCAAGAAAAAAGTCCACCTCGGGCAATGCTTCCACGATCGGGTCGCGGTAGCGCTCCGGCAGGCAGCCGGTCACGATCAGCCGGCGGCAGCGGCCTTCGCGCTTGTATTTGGCCAATTCCAAAATGGTGTCGATGGATTCATCGGCCGCGCTTTCGATGAAACTGCATGTGTTGACCACGATCGCCTCTGCCAGAGAGGGATCATCGGTGATACCGATGCCGGCCGCTTCGAGCCGCGCCAGCATGGTTTCACTGTCCACCTGATTGCGGGCGCAGCCTAAACTTTCAAGATAAATCAACATATCAAAAGGATTGGGACGGTTTTATGCCCTGAGCTTCTTGATCTCCGCGGTTAAAGCCGGCACAATTTCGAATAGATCGCCCACAATGGCGTAGTCGGCCTTGCCGATGATGGGTGCTTCGGGATCTTTGTTGATGGCCACGATGACTTTGGACGAGGACATGCCGGCCAGGTGCTGAATGGCCCCCGATACACCGCAGGCGATATACAAAGTGGGCGAAACGGTCTTTCCGGTTTGTCCCACCTGATCGGCGGCCGCGCGCCAGCCTTCGTCCACGGCTGAACGGGAAGCGCCCACGGCGGCGCCCAGTGCGGCAGCCAAAGCCTCGACGGTGGAAAAATCCGGCCCCCCCATTCCGCGACCGCCGGTCACCACGATATCGGCCTCGGTCAAATCCACCTTGCCGGTTTCGAACTGCTTGCCGACCACTTGGGATCGACCCCTCACGCTGATGGCCACTTTTTCCACATCACCGGCTCCCTGGGCCGCTGAAATGGTTTGGGTATTGGGACGCAGCGATACGATCACGGGCGATCCGGACAGCCCCACATCGGCCAGAATCTTGCCGCCGTACATGGGCCGCGTGGCCACCACCTGCCCATCTTCCACGCGCAGGCCGATGGAGTCGGTGGCCAGGGCGGCATTCAGGCGCGCCGACAAGCGGGCCGCCAGATCCTTGCCCTGTGTGGTTGCGCCCATAAGCACCACCGCCGGACGGGCCTGATCGATGATCTGAGCCAACGCATCGGTATACGCTTCGGTTGTAAAATCGGCCAAGGCCGGATCCTCCGCCACCAGGATACGCGCCGCTCCGTAGGCGCCCAGCTCGGCGGCCACACCGGCGATGCCGCTGCCCATCAACGCCACGTTCACCGCGCCGCCCAACTGGCCGGCCAGCCGGCCGCCAGCGCTCAATGCTTCAAAGGTCACTTTGCGGAAAGCCCCCTGAACATGCTCCGCAACCACGAGAACATTTTGTGTCATCACCAGCTCCTTATCGTTATCCATCTCCGGCCCGCGCTACTCAAAACCGGACACAGGCATTGTACATGGCTATTTGCATTCTTCGGTCTTCATATAACTTTCGCCTCTTCATGCAGCGCCTTGATCAAAGCGGCCGCTTTGGCTTGCGCCGAATCTCCTGCGATGATGCGCCCGCCCTTTCGTTCGGGCGGCGTCTTCAGGGCTTTGATCTTGACCAGCGGCTGGAGGTCGGCGGCGTTGAGCCCCACATCGGCAAGGGTTTTGGTTTCCAGAGGCTTCTTTTTGGCTTTCATGATGCCCGGCAGGCTGGCATAGCGCGGTTCGTTGAGCCCGCGCTGGGCTGCGATCAAGGCCGGAAGGGGCGCTTCAACCTCTTTGGTGCCGCCCTCGACGGTGCACACGCAGCGGATCTTGCCGCCAGCCAGGCTCTGCTTGATGACCATGGAGATATTGGGAATGGACAACAGCTCGGCCACGGCCGTGGCCACCTGAAAGTTGTCATCATCCACTGCCCGGTGGCCGGCCACAATGAGGTCATAGGGCATGTTTTTGATGGCCGCCGACAGGATCTTGGCGGTCGCCAAACCATCGCAGGCGAGATTTCCGGGGTCAATCAAAAGGCCCTTATCCGCGCCCATGGCCATACCGGTTCGAATGGCTTCGGCGGCTTTGGCCGATCCGACGGAAACAATGGCGACCGTCCCGCCCTGGGCCTCTCGAATGCGCAATGCCTCTTCGACCGCCAGTTCATCATAGGGGTTGATGACGACTTTGAGTCCATCGGCTTTGATGGAGACGCCATCGCCCGCGACCGCAATCATTGACTCCGTTGCCGGTACTTGTTTGAGTAAAACCAGAATTTCCACTCTGCACTCCTTTTTTGTTCGATTGGCCTTAAAAAAACAGCTTGGCTGAGACAAAAAGCCCCCTTCGAACCAACGGACCAGCGATTCTATCTCGATTTCACTAGGCTTTTTGTCTCAAGCATGGCAAAGACTGAACATAAGTAGCTTGATTTATTGGTTTAGAAAATTACTTGCAGACTTTTTATAAGACTAGACATTCAAAGTCAACGCCAAATCGGTGCGGCCATCGGGCGGCATCCTGCAAGTCCGCGAAAATATTTTTTTGATATCGAATTCGATTGCGACCCCGATACCGACCCCGACCCCGAAAGTTACGCTACAATATTTATGAACACATGTACTTAGTGATGAAACTTGAATCCTTCAGCGAACCTCAATCCTCAAAGTGGGCGGAAATGCCCTGGGATTGAAAATTTTCCAGGGCGCCATCGGGTTGCCGCACGACGATCATGCCCTCCACGCCGGAAAGCCGGTCCAGCAACGCCACGCCTTGTTTTGGACCCATCACCATTAACGCCGTGGCCAGGCCGTCGGCCAAGGTGCAGTTGTCGGCGACCACCGAAGCGCTGACCACGCCATTTTGCAGGGGGTAGCCGGTGCGCGGGTCGATGATGTGCGCGTAAGTGCGGCCATCGATCCGGTAAAAATTGCGGTAATCGCCGCTGGTGGCAAGCGCGGCCTTGTGCAGGCGCACCACCTTATAAACGTCTTCGGGGGCGGCACCGGCCTGCGGCCGGCTGATGCCCACGCGCCAGTTTTGCCCATCGGGCCGGCGGCCGGCGGCATAGACCTCCCCGCCGATTTCCACCAGATAGTTTTTAAAACCAAAACCATTCAGCAGCACGGCAATCTGATCCACGCCGTAGCCTTTGGCGATCGAAGCCAGATCAACCGTCACATGGGGAGATTTCTTGGTCAAATAGCCGTTGACGGAAATATCGATCAGATTGAAACCCACCTGCCGGCGCGCCCGTTCAATGGCTTGGGCCGGGGGGATGCTGTTTTTCAAAGGCCCGCTTTTGCCGAAGCCCCACAAATCGACCAGCGGATCCACGGTCCCGTCCCAAGCGCCTTGGCTTAACCGATGAATTTCACGAGCCGAAAGCATGACCCTTAAAAAGTCAGCCGAAATCGGAAACGGTTCATCCGTTCGGGTCATGGCGTTGAACCGGCTGATTTCGCTGTCCGGACGGAAGGTGGACATGCTCTGGTTGATTTGGGCAAGCCGCGCCTCGATCATCTGATGCACGGCCTTCCAATCAACGGACTGCCCGGCCACCACCTTGATGTGATAAGTGGTGCCCATGGTCTCCCCGGCCAGTGAATGTTCCTTAGGTCCGCCGCAGGCGAGTGGCAGCACGGCACATGCGGTTATGATAAAAATTTTAAAGAAAATAGCTCCCAATGCCTTCATATCACCTTCGCAAAAGCCCGCCGCGGCGCTTTCGAAACGCGGCCCAACGCAGATATCTGATTTATTACAAACCGTTCAGCAAATGCGCGGCAGTTGTTCCCCGCTGAGCATATCCACAATCCGCCGGCCCCCGATGCGCGTGGCCATCACCACCCGGCCGGGGTGGTCGGCGGTCACCCGGCCGATGACGCAGGCATTGCGGCCGCAGGTGTCCCGGCGCATGGCCGAAAGCACCCCCTCGGCCTGATCCTCCGGCACCAGGCAAAGCAACTTGCCCTCGTTGGCCACATACAGGGGATCAAACCCCAACAGCTCGCAGATCCCCGCCACGGCGGGCGCCACGGGCAAACGTTCTTCCTCGATCAGCATGCCCACCCCCGACCCGAGGGCGATCTCGTTCAAAGCTGTTCCCACGCCCCCGCGGGTTGGATCGCGCAGCACATGCACCTGCCGGGTAACGGCCAGAATCGCCTGTACCAGGAGGTGCAACGGCGCCGTATCGCTGATCACATTGGATTCGAAGCGAAAGCCTTCACGCTGGGTGAGCACGGCCATGCCATGTTCGGCCATGGCGCCGCTGAGGACAATCACGTCGCCGGGCCGCGCACCGCCGCTGCCGATATGCACGCCGGGCGGCACAATGCCGATGCCTGTGGTGTTGATGTAAATCTTGTCCGCCGCCCCCCTGGGCACCACCTTGGTATCGCCGGTCACCAGCTGCACCCCGGCGCGCTCGAGGGCATCGCGCATGCTGACCAGAACGCGCTCCAGATCGCCGATTGCAAAACCTTCCTCCAGAATCAACCCCATGCTCATATACCGCGGCACGGCGCCGCACATGGCCAGATCATTGACCGTCCCGTTGACCGCCAGATCCCCGATATTGCCGCCGGGAAAGAAAACAGGATCCACCACGAAACTGTCGGTGGAAAACGCCAGGCGCCCTTTTTCCACCTCGAATACCGCCCCATCGTGCAGCGGTGCCAGAATTGGATTGGCAAAAAGCGGCAGCAACACCTCGGTGGTCAGTTGGTGGGCCATTTTTCCGCCGCTGCCGTGGTCGAGAAGGATTTTGTCAGATTTCATTTTAGCCCGCTCGCGTTGATGGATGGTAGGAAAGTCCGGGTTCACAGTCAGGCGCCTTTGAATACCCCCCACGCAATCCGCCGGATCAGGCCTTTGCGCAAGGCGGCGTAGATGACGGCGCGGATTTTACCCGCATCCAGGCCGGTGTGCCTTTGAAGCGCGGCCACATTGACGCCTTGGCGCGACCGCCGGATGATCGTCACAATTTTGGTATCATCATCAGACAATCTTGCGGCGACGGCGCTTGCCGATGAAGATCCCGTTTCAGCCGCGGCCGTTGGCGGCTCGCAAGGTGGGTTTGCTTTGGGCGCAGGTACCTCAAGCAGCCGCCGCTTCGGCTGGGGGGGGTTCATTTTCTTCGTCTCGCCCGCAGCCGGCGCCTTTTTCCCCCGTCTCCGGCCCATAGCGGCTCGGGGCTTGGCCGCGGGCGCATCCGGCGCCTCCAGATCGATGCCGAACAACGTGGACAGATCGGCATCGGCAATCACCCGCTCCCGGTTGCTTTCGGCATCGGCCTGCTCCAGCAACTTGCGGGCGGTAGCGGCCACGGCCCGGCCGACCAGATCGTTCACGCTGGCTCCACGCAGCACAAAGAGCAAAGCCGGTTCTTCATCCAGCCGGGCGCCAATGCCGTAGAGCACCGCCGCCACATGCTTGCACATACCGGCCCAGTCCGGACAGCTGCACTCGAAATGGATCTCATTGGGCGACGGAAACAGACCTTGTCCCTGGGTCATGAAAACATCGCCCAGCTCTGTGGGAAACGTTCCGGAAAGAAGGGTCTGCAGCGAATCGATGCGGCCTTCGCACGCCGTGCGGATATGGCGCCAGGTGGTTGGTGTGAGCCGGTCGATCCTGATCTGCACTTCGTAGGGATACTCACGCGAACCCTGCACCATGGCTTCAATCCGGCCGGGTTGAATTTGAAGATCAAGCACGGCGCCATGGCGCACATAGCTGCGGCCCCGGCCGATGCGGTTGTCGTAATCGGCATAGCGTTCCAGATTGCGGCACCAGGCCTTGCCCCACCAGCTTTGCACAATGGCCCTGCCCTGGAGGATCACCGGTCGTATATGCGGATTCTTCCTCTGCAGTTTTCTGAGTTTCCTGGCGGCCTTGGCTTCTTTCAAGGCCACGGACACATATCGAGGCCAGTCGGGCATGGCTTTCTCCTCGCGGCGATTGATCACAACGCCGGTTTCCGCGATTACAGGGAAAGACGAAAAAGGTCAATCAGTTCCGCGTCGCTCATTTCGGTGATCCAGGTTTCGCCGCCGCCGGAGATCACCTGTTGGGTCAAACGGGTTTTTGCAGCCAGCATCGCGTCGATCTTCTCTTCCACGGTGTGGCGCACCAGGAATTTATGCACGAGCACTTTTTTCTCCTGGCCGATGCGAAAAGCCCGGTCCGTGGCCTGGTTTTCCACGGCCGGGTTCCACCAGCGATCGAAATGAACCACGTGGCTGGCGGCCGTCAGATTCAGCCCCACCCCGCCGGCCTTGAGCGATAACACCATGAAGGGTACATAGGTCTCGCTCTGAAAATGGGTCACGATCTGCTTGCGCCGGCCCACGGCCACCCCGCCGTGCAGCACCGCGCCGGGCCGTCCGAAGAGTGCCGTCATAAAGGCCGCCAGGGGCTCGGTCATCTCCCTGAACTGGGTAAATACCAGCACCCGCTCGCGCTTGGCGGCGATCGTCTCGCAGATCTCGCGCAGTTGGCCGAACTTGCCGCTGTCGCTTTCGCCGAAATCGCCGCCGCCCAGGTATTGATCCGGGTGGTTGCAGATCTGCTTGAACTTCATCAGGGCCGCCAACACCAATCCCTTGCGCGCAATTCCCTCGGCGCGGGCAAGCTGCGCCTTGAGCTCCTCGACCAGGGCGCTGTAGAGCACCACCTGGCGTTTGGACAAAGGGGCGAAAACTTTCATCTCCACCTTGTCGGGCAGATCGGCGATAACGCTGCGATCGGTCTTCATGCGCCGCAGGATGTAGGGACCGATCATGTTGCGCAGCCGGGCGTAGCCTTCGGGCCGCTTGTCCAGCCCTTTGCAGAAACGCTTGAATTCGGCGGCGCTGCCGAGCAGGCCGGGATCGAGAAAATCGAACAGCGACCAAAGGTCGGTCAGCCGGTTTTCGATGGGCGTGCCGGTCAAGGCCAGCCGGTTGCGGCAACGCAGCCGCTTGACCGCGCGGGCCTGCGCAGTGGCGGGGTTTTTAATCGCCTGGGCCTCATCCAGAATCACATACCCGAATTCGTGGTCCTGAAGCCGCTTGTAGCGCGACGCCAGGTTGTAAGTGGTCAGCAGCAGATCCCAGCGGCGGATCGTCTCGGCGGTGAGTTCAGGCACTTTCTTATCCTTGTGCGCGTCCGGATGCAATACCAGGACCTTGAGATGCGGTGCAAAGCGATGCACCTCGGCCGCCCAGTTGCCCAGCAGCGAGGCCGGCATCACCAGCAGATGGGCCGGCATCTCCGGCCGCTGGGCCTTGAGACGGCTCAAGAAAGCCAGCACTTGCACGGTCTTGCCCAGTCCCATGTCGTCCGCCAGGCAGGCGCCCAGTTGCAGCCCATGCAGAAAAGCCAGCCAGTGCAATCCCTTGGTTTGATAAGGCCGCAAGCTACCGCTAAACAGCGGATCGGCATCGCACGACTCGGAATCGATCCGGTCCGGATCGCGCAACCGCTCCAACACCTGCGCCAGCCAGCGGCCGTGGCAGACCTCGGCCTCGACTTCGCCGGCGGCGCCTTCCAGCGCCTGTTCGGGCGAAAGCTGCAACCGCATGGCCTCCCTGAAGCTCAGCCCCTCCTGCCGCGCCATGGTCAGAGCCGATTCATAGGCGTCCAGGGTCCGGCGCAGCTTCTCGGGGTCGACCGCCACCCAGCGATTTTTGATCAGGGCAAGGCCGCGCGATTCTTCCAGCAGGTGCTGTGCCTCTTGCGGGGAGATGGGCGTGTCGCCCACCATCAGCTCGGGCTGGAAACTCAGCAAGGCCTCCAGACCCACCTGGGAGGGAGGGTGTTCACCCACATTCAAAGTCAGGCGCACCTTGGCCGTTCCCTTGCGCCACCAATCGGGAATGCGGCACAAGATCCCGGCGGCTTCATAGATCGGGATATCCTTTAAAAAAGGCCATGCCTCGCCGGCCGACCATGCCAGCGGATGGAACAACTCGCCGGCATCGAGCAGTTGTTTGAGCAACGGGCTTCGGGCGGCGGCGCGGTGCACGGTGGCCAACAGTTCTATCAGCTTGGCGGGCTGGTCGCCATATTCGGTCAAGGCCTGCTTGAGCGGCAGATGCTTGGATTGGCCGCGCTGGCCCAGGCGCGAGCTGTATGTTGCCAAAAAGGCAAAAGGCCGGTCGGCGCCTTTGTTCTCCACCAGGTGGAAAAAAACGCGCCCCACGAGGTGCACATTGGGGTTCAGCTTCTGGAAAAATTCGGCGACCGGACCGCTGAACTGCTTGAGCGCATCGCTGAAGGCGCGGTTCAGGCGCTCCCATGTAGCACGCAGCAGATCCGGATTAACATATTCGCCGCCGATCATCGCCGGCGCCTGCCGCACCAGGCCGGTGAGGATCTTCTCCTCGCCGGGCACGCAAGCTTTGTGGCGCAAGTCTTCCAAATCGGGAATACGGCGCAATTGCTCCACGAAGAGGGTCGCGACAGCGCGCCAAAAGGAAAGCGAAACGGACAAACGCGTGGAGGCATCCGCAAATCCCAGCCACAGCAGCGCCTGAGCGGGATCTTTGCGCCAGCGTTTGAAGAGCGCATTTTGGAACCGCTGATCGGGGACGCCCGCCTCGCCATCGGCCGCTGCCCATTCCAGCTGCAGCGCTCCGTCCGGCATAACGACCGCGATCAGTTCATCCATATGGTTCTCTCTATGGTCGGGCCTTCCCCATTCAGATCCCGCTGCCGGTTCCGACTCCAGGGGCATCTTAAACGGGCTGCTATGCTTCATCATACCTGATAGCGGTAGTAGGCCGCGCACGTCCCTTCGCTCGACACCATGCAGGGCCCCACCGGATCCATGGGCGTGCAGCGCTTCCCGAACAGGGCGCACTGCAAGGGGGTTTTGCTGCCTGTGAGAATCTCGCCGCAGGCGCATCCTTTGGCCGGCGGCATTTCCACGACGGCGATCTTGAAGCGCCGGGCGGCATCGAATTGGGCATACGCATTCCGGATGGCCAGCCCGCTGCCGGCAATTACGCCCAAGCCCCGCCAGCGTGCGTCGACGGGTTCAAATACGTGTGCCAGCAACTGTTGCGCTTTGGCGTTGCCATCCTCGCATACGACCCGCGGATACGCATTTTCCAGGGCCGGAGCAGCTTTTTGGATTTGTTCGGACAGCTTTAAAATACCTTGCAGGACGTCCAGCGGCTCAAAACCGGCCACCACCCCGGGTATTCCATACCGGTCGAAAAAAGGTCGGTAAGCCTGCATGCCGATGATAACCGAGACATGGCCGGGCAGCAGAAAACCGTCGATGGCGACTTGCGGCAGGGTCATCAACGCGGCCAAAGCCTGCGGCATGGTCTTGTGGGCCGAGTAGACG
>QZKV01000153.1 GCA_003599575.1 Desulfobacteraceae bacterium
CGAAAATTTTAATCCTCGAAATATGTCCATATATTCCTGCGGTTAAAATTTCCGCCCGCCTTGAACTCGACGAAAATATCTCATCCCTGGATGGACACTGATTAGCATATTCCGCCGGCATGTCTCAAGCATTGGCTGGCGAGTAAAGTCCTATAAATTCCTTGACTTTTGAGGGGAGCCAACCTAATGAACATCAGATTGTGGAACAATTTCAGGCTGCCAAGGAGACTTTCATGCTAACAGTCGGATTCGTCGGATGGCGCGGGATGGTCGGTTCCGTCCTGATGGAACGCATGCGAACCGAAGATGATTTCAAGCATTTTGCTTTTTCTTTCTTTTCCACCTCTCAGGCCGGACAAAAAGGCCCGGACATCGGCCAGGAGGAAAGGCTGGTGGAAGATGCTCGCGATATCCGGCGCCTCAGCCGGATGGACATCATCGTTTCATGCCAGGGGGGCGATTATACCCAGACCTATTACCCCCAGTTGCGCCGCAACCATTGGCAGGGGTACTGGATCGATGCCGCTTCCACCCTGCGCATGCAAGAAAGCAGCATCATTATACTGGACCCGGTCAATCGTCAGGTGATCGATGATGGACTGGTCAATGGCATAAAGGACTTTATCGGCGGCAACTGCACCGTCTCGTTGATGCTCATGGCATTGGGCGGGTTGTTTGCCCGCGACCTGGTGGAATGGATGACCTGCATGACCTATCAGGCCGCTTCCGGCGCAGGTGCAAAGAACATGCAGGAACTGGTGCAGCAAATGCAAGTGATCGGCCGGAACACGGATGGTTTGCTGGCCGATCCGTCCAGCGCCATTTTGGACCTTGATTGCAAAGTGACTGAAACCCTTCGCGATCCCTCCTTCCCCAAGGACCATTTCGGCGCTCCGCTGGCCGCAAGCCTGATACCCTGGATCGACCGCCCCATGGAAAACGGTCAAACCCGTGAAGAATGGAAGGGATTTGCGGAAACCAATAAAATTTTAGGGCGCCGGAGCAACCCGATTCCCATTGACAGCCAATGCGTCCGCATTGGTGCAATGCGCTGCCATAGCCAGGCGTTTACGATCAAACTGTCCAAGGATTTGCCATTGGATGAAATCACTTCGATCGTGGCGGAAAACAACGCCTGGGTGAAAGTGATCCCCAATGAAAAACAGGCCACGTTGTCCGAATTGACCCCGGCAAAAGTGTCCGGTACCCTGTCCATTCCGGTCGGACGCATGCGCAAATTGATTCTGGGCCCTGATTATCTGACGGCCTTTTCGGTTGGCGATCAATTGTTGTGGGGTGCCGCCGAACCGCTGCGGCGCATGCTGCACATCCTTCGTGAACATCTATCGGGGCGTTGAATACCAACGCAATGCCTGCCGTCCGGGAAGAATCCGCCAATATCAGCAATTCCCGCTGACAGGATTCAGCGGAGTTCCACGGGGGCAAATGCAGATGGTTGCGCCGATATCGCCGATATGATCGTTTTTGACTCCTGCGGCATATTGTGATTTATATCCCAGGTTCAAAAAGGTCAGGATCGGAGCGGGATTGCAGTCGGTCATTCTAAAACCAAAAATTGGAGCATGTTGAAAATATGCCTTTCGCACACATAAGGGGTACCGGATCGGCGGTGCCGGAGCGCGTCCTTGACAATGCCGAGCTGGAAAAAATCGTGGATACCACGGATGAATGGATCACGCGTCGTACCGGAATAAAGCAACGGCGCATTGCCATGGGGGACAACAACGAATCCACCGCCGCATTGGGCACTCGGGCAGCCCGCGGGGCAATGGAAATGGCCGGAATCGCAGCCGATCAAATCGACACCATTATCATGGCCACCATCACCGCGGATCGTATCTTCCCCTCTGCCGCATGCATGGTCCAAAAAGAACTGGAAGCGTTCAATGCCGCTGCCTACGATATTTCCGCCGGTTGTTCAGGCTTCCTATATGCCCTGGAATCGGGCAACAACAGCATCAAGAGCGGCATGTCCCGAACATGCCTGATTATCGGCGCCGAACGTTTGTCCGCCATTGTCAACTGGGAAGATCGCGGTACCTGCGTTCTTCTGGGCGACGGCGCGGGCGCCGTGATCCTGCGCCGTCAGGATGAACCCGGCGGCCTGCTGTCCACGCACATCAAATCCGACGGCCGGTTGTGGGATCTGCTTTACAGCGACAAAGGAAATGCGCCTGCGCCCGAAAGCCTCGCGGGCCTGGTGGGCATTCCTTTTCACCTCAAGATGGAGGGCAATCGACTGTTCAAGCAGGCGGTGCCCTGCATGGCCAGCATAGCGGAGAAAGCGCTTGAACAAAACGGCCTCAGCCGCGAAGATATTCAGCTGGTCATACCCCATCAGGCCAATTTGCGTATTCTCCAGGCGGTATCAGAAAAGCTTAAAATTCCCATGGAAAAGTTCTTTACCAACTTGCAACATTACGGCAATACATCCGCGGCTTCCATTCCATTGGCCATGGATGAAGCCCATCGGCAGGGGCGGATCAAGAGCGGGGATTGCGTCCTGCTGGTCAGCTTTGGGGCCGGGCTGACCTGGGGTGCGGCGGTTTTAAAATGGACGTTGTGATTGAGGCATAACTCTTCACGCGTTCAGCCGGAAGGCGCCAAATGAAAGCCTTTTCAGGAAAGCGCATTCCTGATCAACTGCCGATCATTCCCAACTGCTCCCATAGATCGTGAATGCCCATCCGCTTCAGACGCAACCGCAGGAATTCGGATATGGTCGGCTGCTTGGGACGGATCTGCAGATACATATGCGCTTCACTGGGGGTGCGGTTTCCCTTCAAGGTGTTGCAGCGCCTGCAGCAGGCGACACAATTTTCGAAGCTCGAGCCTCCGCCTTTGGACCTGGGAATGATGTGGTCCATGGTCATTTTACTGCCCTTCGTACCGCAGTAGGCGCAGGTGAACCCGTCACGGATCAATACATTGCGCTTGCTGAAGGGGACTCTGGCCCGGTATACCGAACGGATCAGCTTGATCAGTTTC
The DNA here is from genome assembly GCA_003599575.1 of Desulfobacteraceae bacterium. Classification (GTDB taxonomy): domain Bacteria; phylum Desulfobacterota; class Desulfobacteria; order Desulfobacterales; family Desulfosarcinaceae; genus Desulfatitalea. The sequence goes on from QZKV01000153.1 coordinate 3,010, forward strand.
ATCACGGCCGGTATGCGCATCACCAACCCTTCGGCCCCCAATATGCGCCGTTCGGAGTAGCTTAAGACAGTCGCCTTTTGGTTGACCACCAGTTTAAGCGCGCGTTTCCAGTCAACCACGTTCATGAAGGAATAGTCGGCATTCAATAAAATGCATTGGGACATCGGCACATCCTCGGCAGTCACCTGTTCCAACACGGCGGTCATCATCACTGCCCTTGAGCCCGCTTTCCGCCCGGAGGTGCTTGAAGGCATAGGGCTGTTTGGGAACAGGAACATTTTGCGCTGAAGGATTATGGCCTGTCAATATTTTTAACCGTCTGGAAAAGCGCCGCCTATCATTCCATTTTCTGATCGCCGTCCCTCCGAAAGAAAACCCAAAGAACCCTCACCAACTGACAAAATGCTTTATCCGCTGACAAAAAGCGGCATCCTCACGATCACAGACCGTGTTGCAGCCACGGGATTTCGGCTCCATTCGGTGCTTTTCAGTACCTTTTAAAGACCTGAAGCATGGCACGCAATGTGCTTTCCCATATCCCAGCACAGATTACAGCGGGGTGCCTTCCGCGCGGATAAACCCGCAACCGTTCGATGGTGTGAGCTGAAAATGATTGAATTCAAAGGGACATATCACCAATACGCCAAGGCCGATTCGGTTGTCGTATTGGTTCAGTTCGACGGGGTGATCCTGCATGTATGGCATTTATCCGAACCATTTCACCGCCTGGTCTCCAGCGATGAATTCCATCTATCAAGAACAAATCTGGCCGGGAGCCGCCATTCGATCAAGCTCCCGAATGGCGGGCGCATAAAAACCGACGACCGGCACGCTTTTGAACTGTTGTCCCAAACACAGAAAAGAACAACCGGATACGATTCGTATGCTTTGACCCAAAACTTGGTCCTGGCGCTGCTGGGCTTCATGTCATTAGGAACAGGCTTGTGGTGGCTGGTAAGAAACGGTCTGCTTTTTTGAAGGCCCGGGCCTCCGGCACCAAGCGTCAGGCCGGATGGCGTTACCTGCCGGAAAAGTGGTTTGAGCAACGCACTGACCGCCTCCTCAGCAGGGGCTTAAGCATCTAATTGCGGCCTTCTGGAAGAGGGTCGTCCAATTCAATTTCAACTCTCCGATTCCGGGTTCTGCCCTCGGCACTTTCATTGGAGGCAATGGGCAAGAGGTCTCCCATTGCGAAAATCTGTATCTGTCCGGCGGAAACCCCCTTACCGATCAGGTAGTACTTGACGGCGTTGGCTCGAAAGCGCGACACGCTTTCGTTGTAATGCTGAGTACCGCTTGAATCCGTAAACCCGCGTACCTTGATGCGCGCGTGGGGATGTTTGATAAGATAAGCGGCAGTCAGATCCAGCATTTCATAAGACTTGCTTTCGATATCGTTGGAATTCAATGCGAAACGAATGGTAATCTTCTCTTTAGTCAACGGAAGCGGCTCTATTTCATTCAATGCCGGACCTTGCGCTTTCTGGGGATCCGATTGCATGGCATGGATGGGTTCACTTGAAAAATCGGGCGGTGCATTGCGATGAACGGTCTCCTCGCCGTCCGAACGGACGGAAGCGGCTGGAAGGCTTGTTGCATCGGGGGCTTCGTGAGCGGCATTTTTTTCAATCTGTTCCGCAGGCCGGACCATTTCATGCGGCAGAATGGTAGCGGATCTATCCTGCACCTGCTTTTCGGATGGCCGGGGTTTTTGTTCTTCATTGCTGAAATGGGTTATGGCCGATCCCGCCAAAAACATCAGCACAAAAACTATCACGGTATAAAGACATGTCTGGATAAATGCGCGCAACAGTGTTTTTCGATTTGCAGGTTCCCGGACCGGATCGGCACCGGATGCTTTCCCGGTTGATTGCGCCGCCTGTGCTGTTTTTGCAGCCGCATCGGCAATGGAGCGGCTGTCCTGGGCAGGCAGTGAACCACCCTCTTCAACTCCGGAGGATTGCATGGGGATGCGCAGTTCTTCGGCACATTCATTGATAATCTGCTCATCCACCTGCTTGGCACCGCGGGCATAACCGGTCAGAAGGGCGTGATCGCAAAGAATATTGATCAATCGGGGAATGCCCCCCGAAAAAGTGAAGATCTGTTCTATTGCGGATGAGGTGAAGATTTTACGGGTACCCCCGGCCACCCGCAGGCGGTGAAAAATATATTTCGCTACTTCTTCTCTTTCGAGAGGCGTTATATGATAACGCACCGTGATGCGCTGTGCCATTGCTCTGTTTTGGGGCAATGACAAAAGCCTGTTGAATTCCTGCTGTCCCACAAAAAAGATGTTGATCAGCTTTCGGTCGTGCAGTTCGATATTGGAAAGGACGCGAATATCTTCGATCAGGTTGTGCTTCAAGCGTTGGCACTCATCGATGATCAAGAGCACCTGCTTGTTATTGGCATGGCACTGATACAAAAAGTCGCGCAGATGGATCAAAAAAGCACCCTTGCTGTCAAAGGTGCGGTTCATCTTGAAACCATCGGCCAGCAGATTGTAAAGATCCATGCTGTCCAAGTCCGGATCGAGCAAGTTGGCCACAATCGTATCTTGGTCCAGCGAGGACATCAGGCGGTTGATAAGCAGGGTTTTTCCGGTCCCCACCTCACCGGTCAGCAGCAAAAATCCCCTGTTGTCCAAGATTCCATATCGGAGGGTCGCCAAAGCCTCTTTGTGCTTTTCCCCCAGCCACAGGAACTTGGGATCGGAGGTAATCTGAAAAGGTTTATCGGCAAGTTGAAAATGGCTGAGGTACATGGCGGGTCCATTTAGATAGATTAAGTTTTGCGCACATTAAGTTTTTTTTATCCGTCTTAAACAAGACCGGCAACCTCGCCCGCTTCCGGCGGTCCCCTCATTTATGCATCAAGGTAATGGCAAACGCATAGCGGCGTTTTTCAGCTTGCGCTTCTTATTTTTTCGCATAAGCACTTTATTTAAAATGAATTTACGATCTCTGGTAGCCCAATCCCGCGGGATTGTCAACTAAGTGAAGCACTGTCCGGTGATTGTCAATGACGCCCAGGCCGATGCCGCCTCGGGCCGGTTCACCCTGTTTGAGACGGCCGTATCCGGCAACCAACGGGCAAGCGGACCAACGGACCTCGCCTCGACGGCACTCATTTAGTCCTTGATTATACTTCAATTCATCGGTATTATTATGTAAATTTTGAGAAACGAAGCAGGAGACGTGAAAGGGGTTCGCATGTTCGCATGGTGGCACAGCCTTGAATCAGTGATTGCTTTCAACATTTGGATGCAGATGCTGGCCATGCTTGGTGCCGCTCTGGCGACTGTCAGCATCTTATTGCTGTGGGTTCACGGGAACCGCATGACCCGCTTTCTGGTCGAACGCGAGGAAAGTGCCGCAAAGAAGATAAAAGCCGTCGAGAAAGCCGCCGAACAAATCCGCAAAGAGCTTCTGGCCACGCAGCAGAATCATGACATTGTCGACCAACGCCGCCGATTGGCCGAGATGGATGCGGATGCTCTCCGTAAAGAAGTCGAAAAGACCAGAAAAGGGTACGCCGAAGCCGAAGGGGCATTGAAAGAACGCATCGAAGAACTCAAAGGCATGAACATCACCCAAACGCAAGGTCGTGAGACCGCCCGAACCACCGGCGGTACTGTCCAAAGGGGCGGCCCCGATTCCAAGCAATACAAAATGTTGGCCAAATTGCTCAGTTCCGGTCCAAAAGGAGAATTGGATATCATCTCCATGCTGGAAGATCCCCGGTCTCATGAGATCGCCCTGGAGATGAAAAAGATTTTCAATGAACAGGGGTGGTCGACTTCGGAAATCATTCAAAGCGCGTTTTCCCATCCGCCGGAAGGATTTGTACTGGTCATCCACAGCAAACAGACCGCGCCATCATATTCAAAATTCCTTCAGCGTACCCTGACGACCATCGGCGTGCCTGTATCTGCACAGATCAACAACAAGTATCGGGAATGGTCGATATCGATGGTTGTGGGGCATACTGAATAAACACACACGATGCTCGCAGGCGCCAGGAGAAAAAATACCCGATGCCGCAATGGACCGCAGAAGCAGCCAGTACAACCGGGAGGGCCGGATGACACGTCCAGTACATACAGTCAAATATCTGCAAGCCAATTTCCGCAAATACCAGATACTTGCCATCACATGCGCCTTGCTGGCGATAACCGCCTCAATCCTGGCGGCTTTTTCCGGAATCCGGCTCAGCACTTTGATAAAGACATCGGCCGATGCCGAAGCAAGCGCCTTGCATGCGAGGGCCGCCGCTGTCTCAAGGGAACTCGCGGAGACCCGCCAGACACTCCAACAGGCGCGCGACCAGTTGAATGCGGAAAGAGAACAAGTCGCAGTTCTGAAAGAGAAAATTAATGCATTGGAGCGAAGGCTGGCGGCAGCGGAAAACGCATCGACGTCGCATACAACGCCCGCAACCGTAATTCCCTTGGTACAGAAGGCTGAACCGGATACCTCTCAGGCAGCGCCGCACTTCGAAGCAGGCAAACAACCCAACAAGGGCATTGCGCCTGCCGTGCTAACGAAAGACGGTCCATCCAGCCTGCGCCCCCCCGTCCAGCGAGCGGCACCTGAAGCATCGCCGCATGCGCAGCCTGCGCCGGCACCCGATTCCAAAAAAATTTCGGAGAAATCCAAAGAGCCGGTTCAGACCCTCAATCCGACAGCGAACGAACCGGATCAAGCCGCTTCCACAACCCGCGACGAAACCGCATCTGCGGTGACTTCCAATCCCTCCGCTGCAGCGCATCGGCAGCCATCATCTTCCGCCGCAACAGCAATCGAAGCCACCCCGGCCCCGATCACCACGGTATCCGAAGAAAGGGTCCCATCCTCCGCGCAGCAGCCGGATGGTTTTCCGTCGGGTCCGCCTGCGGCCGAACCCATCCGCCCTGAAAAAGCCGAAGAGAGCCCGGCCCCCCGCGCCAATTGATTCATTTCAGCATCCCGCCACTCGGACCAGCCACAGTGGTATAAAATCCGGTTCGACGATGTTTGCCCCCGGCCGCGCCTCGATGGCCGTCTTAACCCGGGGATCAATCTATAAACTTCCGGATGCAGGCATTGATCAACTCCGGTTGTTCGTGAACAATCCAATGGGAGGCATCCGGAACACGCTCGATGGTCAGCTGCCCCACAAACTCGTCCAAGCCGTCCAGATTGCCGGTCAGAAGGGCTTCATCCAACTCTCCCCAGATAACCAGGGTGGGAACGCCGACCGTGAACAACTCACGCGGCGCCTGCACGATTTTACGAAGCACGGCCCTTTCCTCGTCGGACAAGGCCGGATGCAGGGGAGATATGCGGTAATAATTCAATCCGCCGGTCAGGGCGCCCGCTTGGGACCAGGCGTCGGTGTAACGGCGGCGCGATTCGTCACTCATCAGCCATTTGGAGCTGCCTGCCGTAAGGGCATCGCGCAAATAGGCGTAATTGTTCTTGGCAAGCAATTCTTCAGCAAGGCGTGAACGAAATAGATTCATGTAGCGGCTGGCTTTTTGCTGAAGCGGGTTGTGCAACAGTTCGCGGGCAAAGACGATGGGATGCGGAGAGTTGATGATAATTAATTTTTCGGTCATATCGGCATGGCGATTGGCAAACGCCCAGGCTATACCGCCGCCCCAGTCATGTGCGACCAAAATCGCCTTTTGATATCCGAGATGCGTGACCAGCGCACGCAGGTCTTCAACCAAAATTTTGATGTGATACTGTTTAGGGTCGGCGGGTTTTGAGGAAAGATTGAACCCGCGCAGGTCCGGGGCAACAGCATGATTTTCCCGGCCGAATTCAATTAACTGCTCTTCCCACGCGGCCCAGAATTCAGGAAAACCGTGAAGGAACAGGATCAGGCGGCCCGCCCCGTTGGCGACGTAATGCAAACGAACGCTGTTGACATCCGCATAAGCATGGGTAAGAGGATGCTTTTGGGTTGCCATGGCAATCTCCTTTATGCTTAAACTTGCCTCGTGGTCGGTATGAAATTGAAGAACTGCCGTGAAAGTTTCATATCACCACATTCTGATAATAATAACCAGCCAATCTGTTCAAGGAGAACCCATGAATGAGCTGAGTGCCCTGTTGTCGCCCATAACCGTTCGGAACCTGGAAATTCCCAACCGTGCCGTCCTCCCTCCCATGGGTACGGGATTATGCAATCGGGATGGCACGGTAAGTGAAGCGCAGCTGGCCTATATGCAACGCCAGGCTTCGGGTGGCGCCGGTTTGCTGATCTCCGAGATAACGGCCGTTCACCCCAGCGGCTTGGTCATTGCCGCCCAAACCGGTGCATGGGACGACCGATTCATTCCGGGCTTGAAACGCCTGGCCGGCGTGATGCACTCTTCGGGAGGCAGGGCCGCCATGCAGCTGCATCATGCCGGGCGCGAAAGCTACTATCTGCTCAAGAAGGGCAAGGCGATCGGTCCATCGGCCATTCCCAGTTCGGTATACCGCCAGGCGCCCCGGGAAATGTCGCTGGAAGAGATCGAGGAGATCATTGCCGCTTTCGGAACCGCCGCGGCCCGGGCAAAGCAGGCCGGTTTCGACGCGGTAGAGATCCATGGCGCCCACGGGTATCTTCTGACCCAATTCCTTTCGGCCGTTTCAAATCAACGCACCGATCGGTACGGAGGCAATTTTGCCGACCGCGCACGTTTCGCCATTGAAGTGGTCCGTTCGGTGCGCCGGAACGTCGGCGAAGATTTCCCGATCCTGTTGAGACTTTCTGCAGAAGAATACATCAAGAACGGCTATACCGTCGATGACGTGGTCACCATCCTGCCGGCCCTCACCCAGGCCGGCGTGGATGTCATCCATGCCTCCATCGGCACCCACGGCAGTCCGGCCGGCATCACCAGCGCGCCGCCGGAATTTGAGAGCGGTTTCAATGTCTGGCGGGCCGAAAAAATCAAAAAGGCCTCCGGTGTGCCGGTGATCGCCGTCGGCCGTTTCAACGATCCCCGTGTGGCCGATCGGGTGATCGCCAGCGGAGCGGCCGATCTGGTTGCCTTCGGACGCCAGCAATTGTGCGACCCCGATTTTCTTGAGAAAGCCAAAAAGGGACGCTACGAAGATATCCGCATCTGCATCGCCTGCAATCAAGGGTGCATCGAACGCGAGATGTTCGAAGGCAAATCGGTGCGCTGTGCCATCAATCCGGAAACCGGACAAGAGTTGCTGTACCCTAAAGCACCGGCCGTGACGACTCGCAACGTCTGGATCATCGGTGCCGGGCCGGCCGGTCTCACCGCCGCCTACGAAGCCAAACGGCTGGGCCATACTGTGACGGTATTCGAAAAGGAGCCTCAGCCGGGCGGTAACCTTCTTTACGCATGCAAGGCGCCGCATAAGGAAATTTATCTGCAGTGGATTCAGTGGCTGGCCCGTCAAGTGCAGCAAGCCGGCGCCGTCATCCGCACCGGTACAACGGTTACTGAGGCGATGCTGGCCGAGGGCAAGCCGGAAATGGTCGTCCTGGCCGCCGGCGCGGAGAAGATCATACCCCCGATTTGCGGAATCGATTTGCCCCATGTCCGTGATGCCTGGGAAATTCTGTCCGAAAAAGTGCCGCCCGGAAAAAATTCCCTGGTCGTGGGCGGTGGTCTCATCGGAATGGAAACCGCTTGTTTTTTGGCCGCCAGGGGCGCTTCGGTGACCCTCATCGAGCAACTGCCTTCCTCACCGGTGCCGAAAGCAACCTCTCACGGTTATTCCCTGCACAAGTATTTGAGGGAAAAGAAAGCCCAACTGCGATTCGGCTGTGCCCTTCAAGCCATCCAGACCGATTCGGTTACCTTGATCGACAACGGGCGGGAAGAAAAAATCAGCGGCCTTGATCAAATCGTGCTGGCCGTGGGTATGCGGCCGCGCAACGAACTGAAGCAATGCCTTGAAGCAAGCGGCATCCGTTACACCGTCGTCGGTGATGCACTTGAGGTACGCCGGATCATGGAGGCAACCGAAGAGGGCGCAAAGGCGGCCTGGAATTTATAGGCGATGGCCATAAGCTGCCAATTTGCCGGCGGCATGATTCCCCTCAACGGCCACCGGCTTGGATGTACTTGAACGGTCACGTGCACGGAACCGGCAAAGGTCTATAAACCGGACATCACAGTGCGGGCTTCTTCGGCGCCGCTGAAATCGCCGTCCAGTTGCAGCGCCCGGCTCAGATGCTCTTTGGCCAGGGCGTTGCTCTCTTTCTTGTGATAGGCCATGCCCAAATGGTAGTGGACGCTGGCATTATTGGGCAGCTTTTCAAGGCTGTCGGCAAATTCGGCGATGGCGCTGTCGTAGAGCCCCTTTTTATAGTAAATCCATCCCAGGGTGTCCATCACACTGGGATCTTCGGGAAGCTTTTCTTTTGCTTTGCTCGCCAGCATCAAAGCCTCATCCAGTTTTTCGGGTTTTCCCGCGAGCAGAAAAGCAAGGTTGTTGGCGGCAGGCGCAAAATCAGCGTCGATCCTGAGGACTTCGCGATAATGCTTTTCCGATAGATCGAATTTGTTCTGGGCATCGTATAAGGTGCCCAGCAGCATATGGGGTCCGGCCATTTCCGGATCCTTCTCCAGCATGGAATTATACTGGTCGATCGCTTTGTCTGTTTCTTTGCGTCGCAAGTAAATCTGCGCAAGTCCGTAGTAGGGCTGCGTAAAAGCGGGATAGTCCAGAATGGCCGAGCGGTAGATGCTTTCGGCCTCATGATCCATATTCTGGGCCATGTAGAGGCGTGCTTTAAGGCTCTTGATAACCGCCCGATGGAACGGAGACGATGGGACCGAGTCCAACTGCCGATCACATCTTGCCAATGCGGCGGAGAAGTCCTTTTTAATTAAATGAATACCGACGATGTAGTTCAATAGCTCGAGTTGTTCCTTCTCCAATGCAATTGCTTTTTCAAAACTGGACAAGGCGCTGTCATATTCTTTTTGCAGGCTTTGCACGATCCCTTGCAGGGCAAACCCTTGGTGATTATCCGGTTGAATCTGAACCATGCGGTCGATACTGATTTGCGCCTGGCCCAGCTTGTTTTGCCCGATATGGGCTTTGGCCATTACCGTAAGCGCCTGAAAATTTTTCGGCAGCACATCGAGTACTTCCCTGCTGAATTTTTCGGCGTTTGTAAAATCACGGGTTTTCAAGGAGATATCCGCATACACCAGTTTGGCGCGGAAATCCTGCGGATTCAACTGAAGGGATTTATTCAAAACGGATTTGGCGATCTGAAAGTCCCCTTTTTCAACAAGGCAAAGCGCCTTGAAGTAATAGGCCTTGCCCGCCTGGGCATCTTGGGCGATAATCTGATCGAAAATCGCGATGGCTTCGTTCCAACTCCGCTTGGCTGACAACAGTTCGCCTTTGAGCATCAAGGCCGGTATAAAATTGGGCCGGGCAGACAGAATTTTCTCAAGATAAGCCGAAGTTTCATCGGGCTCACCGATTTTAAAAAAATAGTGCGCGGTGTTCAGGATTATGGCGCTGTCATCGGGTTTGAGCGTCACCAGTTGCCGATACATGGCCTTGGCTTGATCGACTTGTTTCAGAGAATCATAGAAGCGCGCCGCGCTGATGTACGCTGCGACCGATTGCGGTTCAAGCTCGATCGCTTTTAAAAAAGCCTTCTCAGCCTCGCCGGTTTTCTTCTGTCGGGCATACAAGTTGCCCTGGGCGATACGCAACTCGGCGCTGTCGGGGTTGAACTCGATGGCCTTTCGCATTTCTTCTTCGGCAGGAATGTATTGCATTTGGGAAGTATAAAAACTCACCAGCGCCAGCAGCGGCTTGATGTTATGTGGATCGATGGATTTTGCTTTTTGCAGGTGAGCCTCCGCTTCCGCCATATCCCCACGGTTGGCCAGGATACCCGCCAGCCCGATGTACGCCTTGACCTGTTTGTCATCCAATTCGATGATACGTTTGAATACTTCGCCGGCTTCTTGCCTTCTGCTTTGCAGGTCATTCAAACCGGCCGATAAGTAAAGCGCCTCCAGGTTGTTGGGATCGATGCGCAGAACGCTCTGAACATGTTTTTCAGACTCCGGGAGTTTTTTGGCCAGCATATAAAAAGTGGCCAGCTTGACCAGCGCCTGCGTGTTTTTGTCATCGATTTGGAGCACTGTCGAATAGGCTTTAAACGCGCCTTGCGGATTTTCCGCTTTCAAGTAGGTCTCACCCAGCTTAAGATACGCTTCTACCGAGCGCGGGTCGAGCTGGATGGCGTTTTTAAGATGTATCTCAGCCACCTTGTATTCCCCTTTTCCAATGGCGGCATCGGCTTGGCGCATAAATTTTGATATCTTTTCTTTATCCGAGGCACAGCCCGCAAGCATCAAGGCCGCCGTCAACATGATCATCAGTCTTCTAAAAAAGAGCGCCATGGTACTCCCTCCGTCGGTATCGAACCTGGATAGTGATGCGGGTTGTGTGGCTTTATAGAATCGCGATCAATTTTATTGCAAGGCGGCAGTCAAACCGGTCTTGTAATACCGGCAGCACTTTTTCCATCCACAACTTCGTTTTTTTAACGCATGTGCCAATAAAAATAAAGGACGGATATCGGCATGGATGAATTTGCCCGGTCACGTTCGCTGAGCCCCCCAATGGAATCGCACGGGACGGCCGCAAAGCGCCCTGCGCCCGCCCGGGTCGGGCGACCGATGTCTGGGGGGCCTGCCTGCACTTGGGCTTCAATACGGTGGCGTTTAAACGTTATGAAAAAAAGCGCAGCGGCGGGTGGAGAACTCCCGGACGGCTTTTTGAACCGTCTTCTCCACCCGGTCCAGCGGCCATAAAGAAAGGGTTTGCAGTACTTGCTTCTGCAAACCCTTATTGGGTGCTTGGTGCCGAAGGGGAGACTCGAACTCCCACGAGGGAACCCCCACTAGACCCTGAACCTAGCGCGTCTACCAGTTCCGCCACTTCGGCAAAAATGCGCATGATGCTTCAAAAGGTTGCTTTCATGCGTAAGATGCATTAAATATATGGATTCATTTGGGGTGTCAAGCTATAATTGGCGGGTTCGGAAGACCATCATGGAAATCATCAAAGAGTTGGAAGAAATACGAAAACCGCTGACAAACGCGGTCATCACCATCGGCAATTTCGATGGCGTGCACATCGGGCATCAGGCCCTGTTTCACACGGTCGTTGAAAAAGCGCAAGCCCTGGGAGGTGCCGCCGTCGCCATGACGTTCGATCCCCATCCCCTGCATGTCTTGGCGCCCGACGCCCGTCCGCTGATGATCACCCCGGCGGAGCAGAAAATAGAGCTTATTGCACAAACCGGAATCGAGATTTTGATCTCCATTGCCTTCACCCGGGAGTTTGCATCCATTTCGGCGCGCAGTTTTGTAGAAGACCTTTTGCTCGCGCGCATCGGCATGCGCGCCATCGTGGTGGGCAAGGATTACTCCTTCGGCCGCAACCGCGAAGGCAATTTGACGCTGTTGCGGCAATGGGCCGATGAGCTGGATTTCCAGGTGCTGGTGGTCGATTGGATTCAGGCCGACGACCGGGAGTTCCAGCGCATCAGCAGCACGCAGATCCGCGAACTGGTCATGAACGGAAAAATGGAAGACGCCCGCAAAATGCTGGGGCGGCCCTATCAAATCGGAGGGGTCGTTGCCGCCGGTCGGAATCGTGGCGGACGGCTGCTGGGGTTTCCCACGGCCAACATTGTTTTGCAGGATGAGCTGTGTCCCAAGCAGGGCATTTATGCCGTAACGGTGGACCACGCCCAGCGGACCTACCAGGGTGTGGCCAATATCGGCTACAGCCCCACCTTCGATGACCACATCTTCACCGTAGAAGTGCATATTTTGGATTTTCAACAAAACATTTACAATGATCCGATCCGCATCAATTTTATCCGGCGGCTGCGCGATGAGGAAAAATTCGACTCGATCGATGCGCTGACGGCCCAAATCCATAAAGATGTCGCCCGCGCCCGCGAGGTGCTGGGCGACCTGTCGTAATCGCATCATTTTCCACATTCCGGTGATCTATGCCCAAGAAACTCGTCTTTTCGCTGCTGCTCGGCGGCTTGTTGTCGGCCGGCACGTTGTATCTGGCTTTTCGCAACGTCCCTTTGGCTCAGCTGATCAGCTATCTGGGAACGATCACCTATGCCTGGATGGCGCCCTCCCTTGCCTTGGTCGTATTGTCCTTTGTATTGCGGGTCTGCCGATGGCGGCTTATTTTAAAAGACGCCATGGCGCTGAGTTTCTGGCAGGCCTTCCATCCGTTGATGATCGGTTTCATGATCAACAGTGTCCTGCCGGGACGCGTGGGCGAATTGGCCAGGCCGGTTCTGCTGAAAAGGGAACATGGACTGGCTTTCGGCACCGGGTTGGCGACGGTGGTGGCCGAAAGGGTGTTCGACATGGTGGTCTTGATCGCCCTTTTCGCCGCCGTTTTCCCGACCGTTGTCAGCCGCCCGGACCTGGATGTGGCCTTCGGCGGGATGCACCTCAACAGCCAGACGCTGCAGGCAGTGGCCTGGGCCATGATCCGAATCGGCATCGTTCTGGTGATCGGCCTTGCGCTGCTGGCTTTTTCCGGCTCGCGCCGGGTCCTGCTGAATACGATCGAATGGCTGATGGGCTTTTCCGGTCGGACCGGACCGCGCCTCCAGAAGCACATTCAGCGCTTCGGCCGCGCGTTGATCGGCTGGGTGGAAAGTTTCGCCCAAGGACTGAAACTGATCGGGCATCCACGCCGTGCAATCGCATGTCTCGCTTTGTCGGTCATGATTTGGGCTGCGGGCGTCTTGTCCTACTATGTTTTCGCGATCGGTTGCCCAGGCATTGATCTGTCGTTTACGGAAATGGCCGTAGTCACCACAATCATATGCTTTTTCATCGCCTTGCCGTCCGTACCGGGATATTGGGGCGTGTGGGAGGCAGGCGGTGTTTTCGCCCTTGCCCTCTTCGGCGCAACAGCCCAGGATGCAGCCGCTTTCACGCTGGTTTCGCATGCCTTGCAATTGTTTCCGGTTATTTTGATCGGATGGCTTTCCGCCCTGGTCACCAGTATCAATATTTGGCAATTGAGCTATGGCACCAAAACAAAAAACATGCTCGAGGTGAACGCTTGAAGGAGGACAGCCAGTGAGCCCTCTTGAAATATTAACTTTTCCGGAAGAATTTTTAAGAAATCCCGTCCGGCCGGTCGAGCAAATTGACGGGGTGCTGCAAACGGTCATCGACCGGATGGCCGAAACCATGTACCAGGCGCCCGGGGTTGGTTTGGCCGCCATCCAGGTTGGTTTGGACAAGAGCCTGCTGGTATACGACATCACTTCCAAAGAGAACGGCAGGGACCTGCATGTCCTGATCAATCCCAGGATCATCGCCCAGGAGGGACAGATCATCTCCGAAAACGAAGGGTGCCTCAGCGTGCCCGATTTTCGCGCGGATGTGCAGCGCTTCGCCCACATTCTGGTGGAGGGTCTGGACCGCGACGGCAAACCATTGCGTTTCGAGGCCGAAGGCTTTCCGGCCGTCGTTTTGCAGCACGAAATCGATCATTTGAACGGCATTTTGTTTCTTGACCGCATCAGCGCACTCAAACGCCAGTTGTATACGCGGCGGGTTAAAAAGCAGCTCAAACATCAGGGAGCCTGACCGTGCAGCCATCCATCGTATTCATGGGTACCCCGGATTTTGCGGTGGCGCCATTGCTGGCGCTTCACGCGGCTGCCTTTAAAGTCATCTTGGTCGTTACCCAGCCCGACCGTCCCAAAGGCCGCGGACGCATTCCGGCGCCGCCGCCGGTGAAGGAAGCTGCGCTGCGATTGGGGTATACCGTGGCGCAACCGGTCAAGGTACGCGATCCCGCCTTTGTGGCCCGGCTGAACGAGCTTGAGCCCGATTTTATCGTGGTGGTCGCCTTCGGCCAGATTCTTCCGCTGCACGTTCTGCAAATCCCCAAATTCGGGGCGGTCAATATTCACGCCTCCTTGCTGCCCCGTTACCGGGGACCGGCCCCGATCCAATGGGCCGTGATCCGGGGGGAACATCAGACCGGCATCACCACCATGCTGATGGACAGCGGCGTGGATACCGGCGATATCCTGTTGCAGTCATCCACGCCCATTCGCGCAGATGAAACGGCCGGTCAACTTCATGACCGTTTGTCCCACCTGGGTGCGCAGCTGCTGGTGAGTACGTTGATCAAGTTGATCGAGGGCAGCGTCGCGCCGCAGCCACAGAACCACGCTCAAGCCTCCTATGCACCGCTTTTGAAGAAAACCGACGGTCATATCCACTGGCATCAACCCGCCGGCCGCCTGGACGCTTTCGTGCGCGCCATGACTCCCTGGCCGGGAGCCTTTTGCCATTGGCGCGGCCGGCTTTTGAAAATCCTGAAAGCCCATCCATTAGAGGGTGTTGACACGCAGGCGGCGCCTGGGACGGTGATCGAAAGCTTCCCGGACGAACTTCGCGTGGCCGCCCAGCCGGGTGCATTGGCAATCGACGAACTTCAGGGAGAATCGGGTAAGCGCTTGTCCGCCAAAGATTTCCTCAGAGGACATGATTTGGCGCCGGGAACGTTGTTGACGTGAAACCCAACAACCCAACAAACCCGATAACCCAACAAACCCAATAAACCCAATAAACCCAACCAACCCAACCAACCCGATAAACCCATGAACAGCGCGCGCCGCATCGCTTTGGATATACTCAATCAGGTTGCCCAAGGCCGACACACCCTCGACCACTGGCTGGAAGCGGCCGATGGGCGCCTTGCGCAATTAAACCCGGCGGACCGGGCGCTGGTCCATGCCTTGGTGTATGGAACCCTGCGCTGGCAGGGCCGTTTGGATTATCTGATCGATCGCCTGGCCAAAAAACCGCGCCGGATCGATCCGATGGTTCGTACCATTTTGCGTATGGCCCTGTTTCAAATGCATCATCTTGACCGCGTGCCGGATTCGGCTGCAGTCAACAGCGCCGTCGATCTGAGCAAACAAAGCGGCCACGCCTGGGCCGCCGGATTCGTCAATGGATTGCTGCGCCGTGCAGCAATCACCCGGGACAGGATCGACTGGCCCGACATGCAGACCAACCCGGACCTGGCCGTAGCGGCGCGCTATGCCATTCCGCGCTGGTTGGCGGCCCGTTGGATCCAGCGCCAGGGGCTGCAGGAGACCGAGCGGCTCTGTGAGCACATCAACACCATACCTTCCATCACCATCCGCACCAATACCCTCAAAACGGACCGGCAGAGTTTGATCGATGATATTCAGGCTCAAGCCCGCCGGGTTGCTCTGACCCGCTACAGTCCCGAGGGGATCATCGTCTCCGGCCTGAACAGCCCGCTGCCCCGATGGACCGCTTTTCAGAAGGGGTGGTTCCAGGTGCAGGATGAGGCCGCCCAGATCGTATCTCATTTACTGTCCCCCCTGCCCGGAGAAACTGTCTGGGATGCGTGCGCCGGTATGGGCACCAAGACGGCACACCTGGCCCAGCTGATGGACAACAAGGGCACCCTCCTGGCAACCGATCTGACCGCTTACAAGCTGGACCGTCTGCAAGATGAGATGCAGCGCCTGGGAGTCACCATCACGACGCAGCGCTGTATGGATCTAAGCGCTGTCGCGGCCGCGGACGATCTGCCCCTGTTTGATCGCATCCTGGTGGATGCCCCTTGCTCGGGATTGGGCGTTCTGCAGAAAAACCCGGACGGCAAGTGGAAGGTGACCCGCGATGACCTGGCTCAATACAGTTCGCGCCAGCTGTCCATCCTGGAAACGACATGCCGCCGCCTGCGTCCGGAAGGCATGCTGGTCTACGCCGTCTGCAGCTTCGAGCCTGAAGAGAACCAGTCTGTCGTAAAAGCCTTTTTGCAAAAGCATCCGGATTTTGTTATACATCGTCCCAGTATGAAAGCAGTGACCGAATTCGACCGTTTGCTGACCCCGCAGGGTTGGCTCAGTATAGTTCCTCATCGCCATGGAATGGACGGCTTCTTTGCGGCGGCTTTCGTAAAAAAACGATAACCGGCCGGTTGGCAGGAAAATGCTCCGTCCGAAATCCTGACACTTTATGCGAAGATCACTTTATGGCTGTTTATGACTATACGGCCCTGGATGCCAAGGGCAAGACGATCAGCGGTATCATCGACGCGGACGGCGAAATTGCCGCCCGCCAGAAAATCAGATCCAACGGGCAATATCCGGTTAACCTGCGCCAAGTCACCAGCAGCAGCTCCGATACCAAGGGTGAGCGGCGCTTTGCGCTGCCCCGGATGTTCACGCGCGTGCGCCCGGCCGAGGTGGCCATTATGACGCGCCAACTCGCCACCTTGATTGGTGCCGGCTTTCCTCTGGTATCTGCGCTGGATTCGCTTGTTGCCCAAATCAACAGTCAGGGATTGAAAAAAATTATTGCCGGCGTCAGAGGCGCGGTCGTGGAGGGCAGCACTTTCGCCGCCGCATTGGGCAAATACCCGAACGCCTTCTCTCCGATTTACATCAATATGGTCGGATCGGGCGAATCCTCGGGCACGCTTGAAATCGTTTTGGAAAGACTGGCCGACGTCACCGAGAAACAGGAAGCCCTTAAAGCCCGCATGATCACCGCCATGATCTATCCGCTGCTGATTCTGATGATCAGCGCTTTGATCGTATCGGCCCTGCTGATTTACGTAACCCCTAAGATCATGGCCATGTTTGACAATTTGAAGCAGGAACTGCCGCTGCCCACCAGACTTCTGGTGGGCACCAGCGACTGGTTTCAGGCGTATTGGTGGGTTCTGGTGCTCTTCATCATCGCCTTCCTGCTCGGCCTGCGGGCCGCCTACAAGAACCCCAAAGGACGCTATTGGCTGGACACCAGAATACTCTCTCTGCCATTGTTCGGCCCGCTGGTAAGAAAACTGGCCGCGGCCCGCTTTGCGCGAACCTTGGGATCTTTATTGGACAACGGCGTTTCCATGCTCCCGGCGCTGGGCATCGTGCAGAATATCGTCGGCAACATGTACCTGGCCGAGGTGGTGGCCCAGGGCGCCGCGGAGGTGAGCAAGGGCCAGGGATTGGGCAAGTCTCTGGATGTTCGCCAAAAGCCTTTTCCGCCCATGGCCATTCAGATGATTCAGGTGGGGGAGCAAAGCGGCAATCTGGAAGAAATGCTGGCCAAAGTGGCCGATGTTTTTGAAAAGGAAGTGGAAACCACGATGCTGCGCCTGACGGCCCTCGTGGAGCCGGTCATGGTGCTGGTCATGGCCTGCATCGTGCTTTTTGTGGTATTGGCCATCTGCTTGCCGATTTTCGAGATGAACCAGTTGATCCGGTAGTCTCCGTTTTCCCGCTCGCCCGTTGGCGCGTGCACGGGCCGAACAGCGCCATTGGTCCGACGGGCTGACGGCAATGGCCAACGTCCGCCGGATAACGGACCAGCCACAACCCCGGCGGGCCAACGCGACCGGCATTGCACAAGCTGGTTGAAAGATCTCTTCAATGAACGTAGGATCCTCATCCGGATTGCCTTCGAGCTGCGTATAACAATTGCAGCCATTCCGGATGAAAAAGCATCGATGGAGGGTGATTAGGACGAAATGAAAGCAAAATCTGCAATTCCTGGCAATCAAGGTTTTACATTGATTGAGCTTCTGGTGGTGATGCTCATTCTGGGCCTGCTGATCGGCATCGTAGGGCCCAAACTGATCGGGCGCAGCGATGATGCCAAAGTCAGCGCCACGCGTATCCAAATCGAAAGCCTGGTTTCAGCACTCAAGATGTACAAACTGGACAATGGCACCTACCCCAGCACCGAGCAGGGTCTTGAGGCATTGGTTTCCCCGCCGCAATCGGGGGACGTCCCCAAGAAGTGGCGCAAGGGCGGCTATCTGGAAAAAGGCAAGGTTCCCAAGGATCCCTGGGGCAATGATTATATCTATCTGTTCCCCGGCACGCACGGCGATTTCGATATTGTGGCCTATGGCGCCGATGGGGTCCCCGGAGGTGAGGACTACAACAAGGATATTGCCAGTTGGGACAGCGATTAATCACCCCTGTCCGCGCCGCGGGTTCGGAAAAATCTGCAAACAATGGTTTCACGCTTCTCGAACTGCTGGTGGTCATGCTGCTGATCACCATTGTCTTCGCAGTGACCATCCCCCGGCTGGACAGCAGTCTGATGCAGGATCCCCGGAAAAAAACCACCCGATGGGTGGTCAACACGGTCAGCGAGTTGCGCGCCATGGCGATTGAGACGCAAAAAAAACATGCCCTGGTGATCGACCTGGAAGGCGGCCGCATTTGGTTTGTCCATGCGGATATGGATGAAGAAGCCTTGTCGGCGGCTTCGGAAAAGGCCTTCAGGTTACCCGGCGGCATCAAAATCGTGGATGTTCAATTTCCGCGCAGGCAGCCCGTCTCATCCGGAACAGGAGAAATCGTGTTCTATCCCGGCGGTTATTCGGAACAGGCCGTCATCAATCTGGAAGATGAGGACGCACGCCGGTTTGCATATAAAATCGAGCCCTTGCTGCCGAAGGTGAAAGCGGTGGATGAATGGCTGGAATTTTAAACAACGGCCCGGCCGACTCTCGGCGGGGGGCAATTTCCGGCGGTTTCAGTTTGATCGAGGTGCTGGTGGCGCTGTCCATTGTTACGATCGCTCTGACCAGCGTCTATCGCCTGCAAAGTGATACCTTCCGCATGAGTGCCGATGCGCGCTTTTATACGCTGGCACCCCTGCTGGCGCAGAGCAAACTGGCGGAAATAGAGCGCCAGGGTTTAAAGAATGCCGCCGATGGTTCGGGCGACTTCGGGGCGGACTACCCCGGTTACGCCTGGGCGGTCCACATGGAAGATGTCCGCTCGGACCTGCTCAAGGACGCCAAACACAACCTGACGCGCATCGATTTGACCGTCACTCAAAACGAAGAAATGCATTTTGAACTGCGCACCTATCGCTTCAATGCCGATTGATCCATCCATACAGACGCCCGGCGCCAGGGGATTCACTCTCCTGGAAGTACTGGTGGCGACATTTATTCTCGCCATTGTGATGGGTCTTATCTTCGGAACGTTTGAAGGCGTTTTTTCCAATGCCGACCATGTGAACGCCAGTTCGGATTCCTATGAAATGGCCGACAGCTGTCTGAAACGGATCTCCCTGGATCTGCAATCCATGCATGTCATGCAGCCACCCAGATATCAGATTCCGGATGCGGATTCCGAACCGGACATATATCGCATCGAAGGAAAAACCGAAAGCATCGGGGGCGGAACGTTTGCCCGCCTGCGTTTTACTTCCCTGGGCCACCTGCCCATCGGCGGCGAACAGCATGAAGGCATCGCCGAAATCGTCTACTACATTCAGGATACGGGCAACGATACCTATGTTCTGCGACGTTCGGATAAGTTGTACCCATACCCCGAGTCGTTCGAACCGAAGGAAAGCGACCCGATCCTGTGCGACCAGGTGCGCGCTTTCAAATTGGTTTACTTTGATAAAGATAACCGCGAACAGGAGGAATGGGATTCGGAAGATGACGATTTCGAATACAGCACGCCGAAAACGATCGCTGTTCATTTGACCGTCGGCAGCGAAACGGCTGCCTATCAATTCGCTTCCGAAATCGCTTTGCCCGTGCATCGGTTTATATCTCAGAAAAGATAATCAATGCAGAAAGATGATTTCCTAAAACCCATCAAATGGCACGACGACCCAAAAAGCGCCGCGATCGGAGCGCGCAAGTCCAATGACGCTCGGCATGCTTCAGGTTGGCCGCGACGACAACGCAAACAGCCGCAACATGGATATCGGTCTTTGGGCAACCTCCCCGCAAGGTTTGATGAGAGGGGCATTGCGGTCGTTCTGGCCTTGGCGACCATGCTGATGGTGGTCACGGCGGCCCTGGAGTTCCATCTCAACCAACGCCGCAGTATGATTCATGCGGCCATGTTGCGGGATCGCGCAACCCTTGCGCAGATGGGCGCCTCCGCCATTCACCTGGGCATGGCCATGCTGATCAAGGACCGTTTGGAAACGGAAAGCGATTCACTGCAGGAAGATTGGGCCGATGCCCAGACCGTAGCCGCCGCTTTGGCCGAGATTCCTTTTGAAGACGGAAAACTGGATCTGAAGATAACCGATGAGCTGGGCAAGATTCAAATCAACGCCCTGGTTCAATTCCCCGGAGGGCAGCAAATGGTGAATTCCCAGCGTCAGATCTGGGAACGTTTCGGCGCCAATTTGCTGTCTCTACTGGAAAGTTCCGAAGAAGCCGGCAAGGACGACATGGACAGCGATCCGCTGATGATTCTGAATTGCATTAAAGACTGGCTCGATTCGGGTGATGATGATGCCACCACAGGGCTCAGCGGCGCGGAATCGGATTATTACCAGAGCCTGGATCCTCCCTACGCCAGCAAAAACGGACCCTTTGATCATCTCTCCGAGGTGGCTCTGGTCAAGGGCATCACGCCGGAGATCTTTTTCGGTGCGGGCGGAGTGGCCGGCCTGCAGCAGTACATTACCGTCTATGGCGCCGAAAAAGCCGCGGATGAGAAATTCACCTTTGCGGGCAAAGTCAATATCAACACCGCCGAACTGCCTGTGCTGGCAGCTCTTTTACCCTTGGAAAGCGCCGATTTCGCCTCCCTGCTGGTCGAGTATCGCGAGGCGACCAGCGGTTCGCTCTACACCAACGATGTTACCCGGATCGACTGGTATAAAAATGTTCCCGGTCTTGCCGGTCTCGAGATCGATCCGGGGGTGGTCTCAGTTTCCAGCCACGTGTTCAGACTCACGGCCACGGCCAGTCTGAATAACGTGCGCGTGGTCACGACAGCCGTGGTCGAACGCGTCAAACCTCTGGAAACGGACCCATGGCAATGTAAGATCTTGAATTGGAAGACTGAATAGCATATAAGAGGACTACGCATGCGCGACCGGCGGATTCGGGCAAATGGAACGATTGATCCCAAGCCCGGCCGGATACAGTTTGAAGGATATGAAGTGAAGAAAAGATGAGCCGTCAAATTCTTTCCATCGACATCCGCAACAACTCCATTGCGGCGGTTGTCTTAAATACAGGGCTGAAAAGCAGTACGATCGAAGCCTGCGCCCAAATTTCCCTGCCTGAAGATATTCCTGAAGAAAATCGGTTGGGCGCCGGATTGGCGGCCCTGCTGCAGCATGGCATACCCAGCAATGCCACTGTCGTGGCCAGCCTGCCTGCCGACCGGACCATATACCGCACCGTCCTTGTGCCTTTCAAAGAAGAAAAGAAAATCCGCCAAGTTCTGCCGTTCGAGCTGGAGCCGAACCTTCCCATTGCGGTGGATGAGCTGGTCATCGATTTTCAAAGAAACAGCGACCAGGGTAAAACCGGGCTGCTTACCACGGCCATCGATCGGCACTATCTGGAATACATCATGGCCGCCATGACGGCCGCGAATATGCGCCCGCAGTTGGTGATGCCGGGCGATTTTCCTTTGGCCCTGTATTTGACCGCTTATTGCGGCAAAACGGACGAACGCGCCATACTGCTGAACGTCGGCACCCGCCGAACAACCCTTTTTGCGCTGAAGGACAAAAGCATCGCCCTGGTCCGATCCCTGGCATCCGACGTTGCCTCTGAAGCGGGTGTTGAGGCATTGGCGTTGAAAATCCGTCAAACCCTGACCGCCTTTGCAGACAGCGATCCGGATGGTTTCACACCCAAAACGCTCCATCTGAGCGGTCCTGCCCTGAACGCAGGAGCCAGCGCACGTCTGGCCAAGGCCTTGGATCTGCCCCCCCAAGCGGTGGATCTGCGACCGAGCGCGCCGAAATTGGATGCTGCCACATTATCTGATCAGTGGCATCCGTACATCTTTGACAATGCCCTGGCCATGGCGTTAATCGAAGCGGAAGGACGCCCCTGCCCCACTTTTCACCGCAGCAGTTCGCCGGTCAGGAAGTACTGGACCACCTATCGACCCTACATCCGGGGGCCGGCCGTTCTGCTGGCTGTCGTGCTTCTTCTGAGTCTGGCCGGTGTATTGCTCGAAAGCCATTTGCTGAAAAAGAGCGTCGATCAGGTGAATGCCAAGGCCGAAGCGCTTTTCGCTGCGACCTTCCCGCAATCGCGCCGCGTGGGCGGCGATGTCCTGGAGCAGATGAAAAGCGAGCTTAAGAAGGCCAAGAGCAACAGCATCGATCCCGGGCAGACGGTCCCCGAGGTGCGTACCATCGACATTCTGTTCCAACTCAGTCAATTGATCCCCAAGGAGGTCGACGTGGTTTTCAGTCGTCTGGTGCTGGGCAATGACGGACTCACCCTGTCCGGCGAGACCGCTGCCTTCAACATCGTGGATGACGTCAAGGGGCGCCTGGAAAAAAGCGACCTGTTTAAACAGGTCACCATCGCGTCGGCGGACATGGACAAGGGCGGCAATAAAGTTCATTTTAAGTTGAAAATCGACCTATGATCTCGTTCTCTTTAAAATCCTTGCCATTCAAACCTTTTGCGCTGCCGGTCAACCTGCAGAGCCGTGAAAAGTTGATCATCGGCGTAGCCGGTGTGGTGCTGGGGCTGTTCATCATCGCCTATTTGATCATCTTCCCCATCCTGGATCGGCGTGCCGGGCTGCGCCGGCAGATTGTCACTCAAACCCAGGCGCTTGAACAGATGCATCTGCTCAAGACCGAGTATGAAACGCTTACGCGCCATGTTCAACAAAGCGAAGCCCGGCTCAAAACGCGCTCGAAGGGTTTTACCCTTTTTTCATTTTTGGACACACTGGCGGGCCAAAGCGGCATTAAGCAGAACATCGCCTACATGAAGCCGTCCACGACCAACCTGAAAAACAGCCCCTACAGCCTGTCGATGGTCGAGTTGAAAATAAACGTGCTGAACATGGAGCAACTTGTCAGCTTTTTGCATGGAATCGAAACATCGCCCAACCTGATATGGATCAAACGCATCTCCATCGCCAAGGGTGAAAAGGAAACCGACCTGCTCAATGCGGTATTGCAGGTGGAGACCTATCAACAATAAAGCCATGAACCACACGGGAAAAATATTGCTATATGGATTCTATACGGCGGCAGCCGTGGCGCTCTTCCTTTACCTGCTGTTTCCTTCGCAGACGATCAGCGATCTGATCGTAGAGCGGATATCGCAAACCGGTTCGGACATGCAGGTGAGCATCAAAGAGGCTCATCCGGTTTTTCCGCCCGGACTGAAGCTCGAGCCGTTCGCTGTGGGCTATGCCGATCTTCCCCTCATACACATGCCCCATGTAACGGTCATGCCGGCGCTTTTATCCATGCTGGGCAATGAAAAACAGATTGCCTTCAAGGGTCCTCTGGGGCACGGTTCCTTGAAGGGGCACGCCGAGCTGGCTTTGGATGGGCAGAAGCCCCAGACCAAGATTACGATGAATTTGGCCGAAGTGCCCATGGAGGTTTTCCAGATCCTGCAGCGTTGGCCCAATTACCGGATAGCCGGCGATATGACCGCTCATATCGATTATGACAGCCGAAAAGGCACCGGCGGAACCGCCAATGTAAAAATGGAAATCACGCCGACCAGCATCATTTTCAATCCACCCCTCTTCGGACTGGCTCAGATGGAATTTACGCAATTGCAAGCAGAAATAACCGTCACGCCGCGCATGCTTCAAATCAAACGCTGTGAAGTTTCTGGCACGCAACTTGAAGGTAAAATCACCGGATCGATTGTATTCCGACAACCGCTTTCCAAAAGCCGGCTGACCTTGTCATGCACGCTCAAGCCCCAGCCGGCCTTCCTGGCGGATCACAAGAACGATGCCATCGGCGGCATGCTCGGAACAGCCTCCGCCCAGCAGAGAGGCGTCATATTTCGAATATCCGGAGCATTGGACAACCCCAACTATGTCGTTCACTAATTTCATCACCACGCAACGTCTCTCCGCACTCATCACCCTGGCATTGCTCACCGTGGGCGCGTATTCGGCCGTGGCGCTTTTCTATCAGATTGTCGGATTGCAGATACAGCCTTCTCAGGCGATGTCCCAAACCGTCCCAAGCACCCCGGCCAGTGACATTGCTTTCGTCCAGCCGGCCAGTTATTACAGCCCCATCCTGGAACGCGATCTTTTCAAAATCAAGACCGCGGCGCCGGCACCGGCTCAGGCTGCCCGGGTGGACCTTGAGAACCTGGAACAGACCCGATTGAATCTGAAGCTTTGGGGCACGGTTTCCGGAGACCCTGAAAAAGCCTATGCAGTGATCGAAGATACGCAAAAGCGGGAACAAAACCTGTTTCGCGTGGGAGACAGCATTCAAAGTGCCACCCTCAAAATGATCCTGCGCGAAAAGGTGGTCTTAAATGTGGAGGGCCGGGACGAAGTGTTGTCCATGGAGGAGATCGCGCAGTCTTCCGCCATGTTGACGGCCTCACGCGGCCGGCCCCAGGTCTATGCCAGGCCGCCGGCTGCCTTGCCGCCCGCTGGAGAACAACGCATTACGCTGCAGCGCAGCATGCTGGATGAATCGTTTGCGGATGTGAACAAGCTGATGACCCAGATCGCCATCTCCCCCAACACGGAAGATGGAGAATCGGCCGGTTTATCGCTGAGCCGCATCGCTCCCGATTCCATTTTTCGACGCATGGGATTGCGCAATGGCGACGTGCTGCTGGGTGTCAACGGGCAGCCCATCTTGTCGACCGAAGATGCCATGCGCATGTATGAAAGCCTGAAGTCGTCCAACGAAGTTCAGCTCCAGTTAAAGCGCAGAGGACAGGAACGAACCATCAACTACAGTATTCGATGAAGCAGTTATCGGTTCTATCGGGTTCATTGGGTTTGCCGGGTTGCCCCTTAAGCGGGCGGCCCTTCCCAGGGCCAAAAGGTAGCGCCGCAACCTTCAAGCCGGAACACAATACCTGAATGGATTGAAAAGCACTTATGAAACCTGTATCGGTAGTCATAGCTGTCGCAGGGATATGGCTGAGCCTTGCTGTGCCCGCAGTAACATCTGCTCAAACTCCTGATCGCGAAAGCGGAACACCTCAAAATCGCGAAAGCGCGACGCCCGAGAATCGCGACGGCGCCGCGCCCCAGAATCGCGAAAGCGGCACGCCTCAGAAAGGTCCCGCGACCGCTCCGCCTGCCAATAACACCCAATTGGTTTCCATCGATTTCAACAACGTGGATATCGGCGTCTTTATCAAATTCGTCAGCGATTTGACCAAACGGAACTTTGTGGTGGACGATAAGGTGAGGGGCAAGGTCACCATCATCTCACCCGGAAAAATCACGGTGCAGGAAGCCTATAAAGTATTTGAGTCGGTTCTGGAAGTTTACGGCTTCGCGACCGTCCAGTCCGGTGAAATCACCAAAATCATTCCCTCTCCCGATGCGCGCACCAAAAATATCAAGACGCGCCTTCAGGAAGAATCCGGGCTGGCCGACGATACCGTCGTCACCCAGATCATACCGCTGCGTTATGCCGACCCCAATGAAATCAAGAACCTCTTTACCCCCTTGATCTCCCGCAACAGCGTAATTCAAGCCTATCCTCCGACCAACACCCTGATCGTCACCGATGTGAATTCGAACATCAAGCGCCTGATGAGAATTCTTAAAGCCATCGACATCACCGGGGTGGGTCAACAGATCGCCATCATCCCGGTGGAAAATGCCAGCGCCGCCAAACTGGTCACCCTGCTCGAATCCATTTTCAGAACCCCTCAGAAACCCAGGGCTCCCGGGACGAAAGATATCACCTTCGTGGCCGATGAACGCACCAATGTGCTGGTCGTGCTGGCCAGTGAAGGCGATGTGGACAATATCCGCCAGCTGGTCAAAAGCTTGGACAAGGAGACCCCCAAAGGCCAGGGCAACATCAATGTGTATTATCTGGAACACGCATCCGCCGAAGATCTGGTGAAGGTCTTGCAGGATATCCCCCAGAAAGGCACCGAAGCCAAGGAAGGCGGCAAACCGGTTGCGCCGGTGGTATCGAGCAAAGTGCGCATCTCGGCCGACAAGGCCACCAACAGCCTGATCATCATGGCGGATACGGAAGATTACCTGGTCCTGGAATCGATCATCAAAAAAATCGACATCCCCCGTGCCATGGTCTACATGGAAGCCTTGATCATGGAAGTCAACGTTACCAAAGACTTCCGGCTGGGCACCGAATGGCTGATCGGTGATACGGGCAAGCACGACGATAAAGAATACGTGTATGGGGGTGGTTTTCAGGGCGAGACTCCGCTGGTAGGAGCCGGCACCGGTCTCGCAGCAAACACGTTCACGCCGACGCTGCCTTCCGGTTTTTCCGTGGGTTTGTTCGGTGAGGCCCTGACCATTGCCGGCATTTCATTTCCCAGCATCACAGCGGTCATCAATGCCTTTAAAAGGGACCGCGATGTGCGCATCTTGTCCACCCCCCAGATCCTGACCACCGATAACCAGGAGGCCAAGATCTATGTGGGCCGCAATTTGCCTTTCCAAACCACCGCGACCTTGTCCACATCGAGCGCCGGTGAAGTATATAACTCCTTCGAATATCGCGACGTCGGCAAGACCCTGAAAATCACGCCCCAGATCAGCAAGGACCGCATGGTGCGCCTGGTGCTGTCTCTGGAGGTCACCGCCCTGGAATCGACCACCGATTTCAGACCCGTCACCCTGAAACGCACGATCGATACCACGGCCATCGTGCGGGACGGCCACACGGTGGTGCTCGGAGGCCTGATCGATGACTCGAGCGGCAATACGGTGGTCAAGGTGCCCTGCCTGGGCGATATTCCCCTATTGGGAAATCTGTTTCGCACCAAGGCCAACAATTTCGAAAAATCCAACTTGTACATATTCCTGACCCCCAAGGTGATCCAGAATTCGAACGAGGCCAGCAAGGTTTCCTCAAGTAAGCGCACCCAGATCGAAAATCTGCGCGGAGAAAATATCAACCTGTACGATCGGAAAAACACGCTTGTCCCGAGCGAGGAATTGCAGATAACGGCCCCTCCCGATCAGCAGGGCGATGAGGTGACGGACGACCCGACGCCGCGAGGATCCTCCATGGAAGGCCAACCGGCCGGTCGGACGGGCGCCTTGGGGTCGTCGTCCGAAGGGCAACCCGGATCGGCTCCGCCCTCTTCTCCCGAGCGAACCGGCTTGACTGCCCCTCAAGAGGTTCATAGCGCGCAGGACGTTGCCGTGAAGCAGGGCCGATCCCCGGAACAAGCGGCCTCCCAATCTGAAAAGGATTCCGCCGCCGGCCCGGCCGGAGCTGATCCTGCTGCGGCCGGTTCACTGCACGAACAGGAACGGCCGGCTCCCGGAGGCGTGCAAGGGTACACCCTTCAGGTGGCTTCGGTCCAGAGCGCCGAAAAAGCCGCTCAACTGCTCAAGCAATTGACCGGCAGGGGCTATGCCGCTTACACGGTGCGCATGGAGATCGACGGCGCTGTTTGGTATCGCATCCGCATCGGCTATTTTGCCGATAAGAATGAAGCGGCGCTCACCATCGATCAACTCAAGAACGATCGATATACCCCCATACTCATTAAATTGTAACGATTGATTCTGATCATGGAATTGGCCCATATTCTCAAACACCGCTTTGGCTTGGCGGACGATATTTTATCCGACGCGCGCCATCTGCAGCAGGAAAAAGGCGGACGGCTGGGCGATATTCTGGTGCAGCGACAGGCCATTTCGGAAACCCAGTTGCTGGAAGCCTTGAGCATGCAGTACGAGATTCCTTTCTGGCCCGAATTGCCCATGGAAAGCATTATGGGCAGTGCATTCGCCAAAAAGGTCTCGATCCAGTTTCTAAAGCGTCATTGCATGGTGCCTCTGGCCGTGCCCAACCCCACAGCCTCGTCCAAAACCGGCTCCATCGGCGAGATCGATGATCCGTCCCGGGACTCCGTATTCATAGTGGCGGTCAACGATCCGAGCAACTTCAATGCCGTGGACGATCTGACGCGCATTTTAGGACGGGGGACCTTCAAAACGGTCCTGTCCACCAGACAGGCCATTCTGGCCGCCATCAACCTGGCTTTTGACCTCAGCCAGGATTCAGCCCAACAGCTGGTGCAGGACATGGAAGATGAATCGGATATCATCAGCCAGATCGAAGACACCGCCGATCTTTTGGAGGATACCAGCGATGCTCCGATCATCAAGCTGGTCAATCATATCCTGTCTCAATCCATTAAGGCCCGCGCCAGCGACATTCATATCGAGCCGTACCAGGACAACTTCAAGGTACGCTACCGGATAGACGGCATACTCTACGACCTGCTCTCTCCGCCCAAATGGATCCAGCCGGCTTTGACCTCACGCATCAAAGTCATGGCCAAACTCAACATCGCTGAAAAGCGGCTGCCCCAGGACGGCCGCTTCGAGGTCCGAATCGGCCACCAGATGATCGATGTGCGCGTCTCCACACTACCCATCACGTTTGGTGAACGCGTGGTCATGCGCCTGCTGAACAAAACCGGCTCGATCCTGGATTTGACCGAAATCGGCCTGTCCTCCGTGCAGCTCAAGCAGGTGAAGGAACTGGTCAGTTCTCCCAACGGCATCATCCTGGTTACAGGGCCGACCGGCAGCGGCAAGACCACATCACTGTATGCCGTGCTTTCTTCGATCAACACACCCGACATCAACATCATTACCATTGAAGATCCGGTGGAGTATCAACTCAAGGGCATCAGTCAAATTCAGGTCAACCCGAAAATCGATCTGACCTTTGCGCGTGGTCTGCGGTCCATCGTGCGCCAGGACCCCGATGTCATTCTGGTAGGTGAAATCCGCGACCGTGAAACGGCCGAGATCGCCGTGCAATCGGCTTTGACCGGCCACTTGGTATTTTCGACCCTGCACACGAACGATTCAGCCAGTGCCATTACGCGCCTGGTGGATATCGGCGTCGAACCTTTTCTGATCTCTTCATCCTTATTGGCAGTCATTGCCCAACGCCTCGTGCGCGTATTATGCGAACACTGCAAGGAAGCGTATAAGCCCGACATGACCCTCCAGTCTCTGGGCGTGCGGCCCGACCGGTTGGGCAAGTACACCTTTTATCGAGCCAAGGGTTGCGATCAGTGTTTTCATACCGGATATCGGGGCCGGATTGCTATTTTCGAGATCATGCTGATGGACAACAGCCTCAAGAACCTGATCCAGCGTACCTTCGATTCATTTCAGATCAAACAAGAAGCCGTGAAATTGGGAATGGTGACATTGCGAAGAGACGGCATTGAGAAAGTGCTGCGGGGCATCACGACCATCGAAGAGGTGATCCGCGTCACGCAAAAATGATGGGGTTTGTTGGGTTTGTTGGGTTTGTTGAGTTTGTTGGGTTATTGGGTTTGTTGAGTTTGTTGGGTTGGTTGGGTTTGTTGGGTTTGTTGGGTTTGACAGAACATGTTGCAATCTGAAAAGTCACGGACAGCGGCTCCCCCCTTTGAAAAAGGGGGGTCGGGGGGGATTTGAGCTGAATTCAGGCATGTAAAATCCCCCTAAATCCCCCTTTTTCAAAGGGGGACTTGATGGCTCCCCCTTTTCCAGATGGGGACTTGATGGCTCCCCCTTTTCCAGATGGGGACTTGATGATTGGTGTTTGAGGGGGAGTTGATGGCTGGTCGCTTGATCAGATCACAGGTTACCGATTTCTATGGAATTCAGCTCCAGGGAAGCGAAGCGCATGTTATGAAAATAAGTATCTTCCTGATTCTGTTCCTGTTCGCGGGGCTGTTCGCAGCCGCCCCCTTATCCTGGGCCGATCCGCTCCCGGCCGATGGCACCCAAGAAAATTCGCTCTGGGGTTCGCCCATCCGCATTTTCCAAAAATTCGTTTCACGGGCGGATGGAAACCGCTGCCCCATGTATCCGAGCTGTTCTCATTACAGTGCCGAGGCTTTTGCCGAAAAAGGGATCATCAAGGGAGCGGTTCTGACGTGCGACCGGCTGTTGCGCTGCGGTCGCGATGAAACCCGCCTGGCGGAGTCGATTCACGTTCAAGGCGTGCGCCATACCTTCGATCCACTGACCGCAAATACGTTTTGGTGGGACAGGCGCTGATATGCCGCATCCGGCTGTTTTTATCCGATACGGGATGTTGTTGCTTTGGGCCCTCACGGCCGTACCGGCCTGGGGGGCTGACGCTTCCACTTTGGTGATCGATCCCCAAAAACAATGGCAATATGCGGAACTGCTCTTCGAGGAGGGTCGATTTCGGCAGGCCGCTGAGGAGTATGAGCGCTTCGCCTTTTTTTTCCCCCAGCACCCTGATCGGCGCAAGGCCGTTCTGATGGCAGGCCGGGCTTTCATGCGCGCCGGAGAGGCGCTTGCGGCCCTGCAGGACTTCAATTCCCTGGTTCAAAACGGAGCCCTGGATGATATCGCCGTGGAAGCCTATTTTCTGATGGCCGAAACTTACCTGCAGCTCCAAAATCCCAGCCAGGCCATATTGCAACTGAACAACCTGATCACCCTGAGTGAGCAGGCGCCTGTCAAAGACCGTGCCTATCTGCGCATCGGCTGGATCCACGTTGAGCAAATGGATTGGTCCGGGGCCAAGCAGGCCTGGAAGCGTATTTCACCGCAAGGCCGCCAGACATTTCGAATCGATTCGCTGGAAACCGCACTCGGACAGGCCGATCAACTGCCCATGAAACGTCCGGCGGTGGCCGGCCTGCTTTCTGTTGTTCCAGGGGCGGGCCAGTTGTATTGCGGTCGTTACGAGGATGCCCTGGCTGCACTGCTGGTCAATGGCGGGCTCATCTGGGCGGCTTATGAATCTTTCGACAATGACTTGAATGGATTGGGCAGCTTGCTGGCAGTGGCCGGCCTTGGATTTTACACCGCCAACATATATGGGGCTGTTTCCAGCGCACACAAATACAATCAAACCCAGAGGCAGCGTTTCGTCGAGCAGCTCAAAAGAAATGTGGTCATCCGCATCGAACCGGAATCAGCACCCTCCGGAGTGTCGGCCGATGCCCTTGTAATCAGGTGGGTCTGGGTCTACTGAGTTTTTTGGGTTGGTTGGGTTGGTTGGGTTTATTGGGTTCTTTGGGTTTGTTGGGTTGTTTGGGTTCATTGGGTTGTTGAGATAGTTCTGTTCTGTTGTCAAGGGATTATGATTTACTTCCAGAGCCCAATACCCGATAAATTAAAGAACCAAGGATCCAAGAACCCCAATTAGCGCACCAACCCAATCAGCCAGCCCCGAAAAATCCCAACAAATCAACCGAACCACCAAACCCAACAAACTCAACCAACTCAACAAACCCTATAACTCAACAAACCCAATAAACCCAACAAACCCAACAACCCCCCATGCTGATACGCACCGCCAAAGTCTGTTTGATCATGCTGATTTTTATGGCCGCGGCCGGAATCAGCACCTATTTGACCGTGCATCTATTGATCCGCGGCGAAGATACGGTGATCGTACCGGCGCTGACGGGCAAAGAAGTGGTCCATACCCTGGAACTGCTGACCGACCTGGGACTCAACACGAAGGTCAGGGGATCGGAATACAGCGCCGATATCCCTAAACATCATGTCATTATCCAAGATCCCGAGCCCGGCAGCGAGATCAAGAAAGGACGCGATGTGCGCATCGTCATCTCCAAAGGGCCTCGGGCGGTGGTCCTTCCCAATCTGCTGGGGATGGGGTTGCCCCAGGCGCGCCTGTTCTTGGAGAAAAACGATTTGCGGCCGGGGCGCATCAGCTACACCCACAATAAAAAGCAATCCAAAGAAGAGGTTCTGTCCCAATATCCTGTACCGGGCGCAGTCGGTATCCGCGGCGATTCGGTCGATCTGCTGGTCAGCGCAGGCCCGCCACCCCAAATGATGGCCATGGCGGATCTCAGAGGGATGGACCTGAACCAGGCCATCGCCGTCATTGAAAAGCATCATTTGACAACCGGCACCATCCGGTCTATGCAGCATGGTGATTTTGCGAACGACATGGTGCTCGATCACACGCCTGCCGCCGGTTTCCCGGTGGCCGCGGGCAGTACCGTCGATGTCACCATCAATCATCACGGACGCCGGGCGAACAGAGAGCGGCTTGGAGAAGTGATGCTGTTTCGCCACCGCACCTCCCCCGGGTTTTTAAATCAACACGTGCGCGTAAGAATGAACCGGGCATCCGCGGCTGTTGAACTGTTCAATGCCTTTGTCAAACCCGGCAAAGAGATCTGGCTGATCGTCCCCAAAGACCAACCGGCCACGCTGCTACTGTACCTTGATGATGAGTTGAACAAGATGATCCACTATGATTGATTTGACAAGGAGAATCGCATGCCCTTGATCGCGCCTTCCATCCTCTCGGCCGATTTCACCCAACTGGGCCAGGAAATCAAAGCCGTCGAATCGGGCGGAGCAGACTGGATTCACGTCGATGTCATGGATGGACACTTTGTCCCCAATATCACAATGGGCCCCCTGGTGGTCGAGGCCGTACGCCGCTCAACCGCTCTGCCGGTGGACGTACATCTGATGATCGAGAACCCCGATCGCTACATCGAGGCGTTTGCCAAAGCGGGTTCCGACTACATTTCGGTTCAGGTAGAAACCTGCCCGCACCTGCACCGCACGATTCACTCGATCAAGGAAGCCGGCGCCAAGGCCGGTGCCGTTCTCAATCCGGCAACACCCTTGACCTGCCTGGACTGGGTGCTGGCCGACCTGGATTTCGTATTGATCATGAGCGTCAATCCCGGGTTTGGCGGTCAGAAATTCATACCCGCCAGCCTGGAAAAAATCCGTGACCTGCGTATCCGCATCGATAAGAACGGATTGAATACATTGATCCAAATCGACGGAGGCATCAACAGCCGCACCGTGGCGCAAGTCGTACACGCCGGCGCCGACGTATTGGTCGCCGGATCGGCCATATTCGGCAGCGGCGATTACCGGTCGGCCATCGCCCAATTGAAATCACCTAGAACGGAGAAAAACCGGTGAACCCAAACACCCAAACGCGACAGGTGCTGGTCCTACACGGTCCCAACCTGAATATGCTGGGCGTGCGCGAACCCGAAGTGTACGGCCGGACCGGCCTGGCCGAAATCAATGCCCACATGAAATGGTTGGGGGAACAACGGGGCCTGGCCGTGCATGCGTTTCAGTCCAACCACGAGGGGGCCATTGTCGATCAGATTCAGTCGGCCATTGGGAAAACGGATGGGCTCATCATCAACCCGGCCGCCTATACCCATACCAGCATCGCTATACGAGATGCCTTGGGCATGCTTTCGATACCGATGATTGAAGTCCATCTGTCCAATATTCATAAACGGGAGAAGTTTCGCCATCACTCGCTGATGGCGGGTGTGGTCACCGGCCAAATCGTCGGCCTGGGGGTCAATGGATACTACCTGGCCCTGAGCGCCCTGGCGGATATGTTGGGTGCGGCGGCTGCGCCTTGAAAGCTGAGAAAAAGGCGATCAATTCCAAGAAGGTCCATCAACCAGGCTGCATTCGCACGCACGTTCGAGATCATTGTAGCCCATCCGATCGCAATCTCGCAAACTTCTCATGGCCATTCGATACGGCGCGCGAGTACCGCTTGACGGGCATGCGCACGAAAAGAAAGGCGCCGGACACAATACCGATTCCGATACCGACCCCGACGCCGATTCAGCTGTTTGTTTTTTTGTTTTTCACCTGCACTCAGATCTTGCGCACATGAGCGGCTTCCTGCCCGCGCTTGGAATCGACGATATCGAAAATGACTTGGTCTCCCCGAGTCAGCGTGCGGAAGCCCTCCATCTCGATGGCGCTGTGATGTACAAAAAACCTCTGGCCTTCATTGGTCTCAATGAATCCATAGCCTTTGTCTTCATGAAAGATACAGACCACCCCCATAGCCATCTGTAAATCTCCCGGTTTTTTGTTTCCAGGCAGGTCTCATCTGATCGCCCCAATCGGCTGCACCTGGGGACTTGACTGGACATCCGTTTTCCTGAACTGCTCTTCATTTTTCCAGTATGGATTGATCAGATCTTCGAATATGGTCATGGCGGCCGCAGCGCCCTGCCCTGTGGCCGTCACAATCTGCTTGTAGCCGCCTTCCACGTCGCCGGCCGAATAGATGCCTGGAACGCTGGTGCGATGCAGCGAATCATGCCATATGTAGCCATCCTCGTTCAAGGCCACACCGATTTTTTCGGCCAGGCCGACGGCGGGCTCATACCCCACGGCGATAAAGACGCCATCCACCGCCATTTCGCTGATCTCTCCGGTTTCGTTGTTCCACAGCTTCACTTTTTGCACGCGCTGCTTGCCGTCAATGCCTTTGACTTCGGTATTCCATACAACGGGAATACCGTTGATCTCCAGTTGGTTGGCCAGAACATCCTGAGCGCGCAGTTTGTCGCGACGATGCACGATGCTGACCGAAGCGCCGGTGTGCTTGAGATAAAGAGCTTCGGTAACGGCCGAATTGCCGCCGCCCACCACGATCACCTTGCGACCCTTGAACAAGGGCCCATCGCAGGTCGCGCAGTAGCTCACCCCGCGTCCCGAAAATTGTTGTTCGCCGGGGACTCCCAGTTGGCGGTGAGTGGCGCCGGTCGCCAGCAAAATGGTTTTGGTCAAAAATTTGCGCCGCGTGGTGAGCACTTCCATTGGCTGGCCTGGCTTGATATCCAGCACCTCTTCGCCCTGGAAGATCTGGACATACTGCAGGGCATGACTGACCATGATATCCACCAATGTCTTGCCCCCGACCTGGGTGAAACCCGGGTAGTTCTCCACGATCGGTGTCAGCGCCACCTGGCCGCCCAGAGCATCTCTTTCGATCACGGCTGTTCTCAACCCGCTGCGCTCGGTGTAAATGCCGGCCGTGAGCCCGGCCGGGCCGCCGCCGATGATGACCACATCGGTTTCAACGACTTTTTCCGTTCTTTCGGGAATGAATATGGTCTGGGCTTCCAGTTTAAGCAGCGAAGAGACGAAAACCTCCTCTTGTTGCGCTCCCTGGCCGATCAGAATGTCATTGGCAAAAGCCTGCGGTACGCTGTGGGCGGCATATTGCTCGGCCAAATCCGG
Source organism: Desulfobacteraceae bacterium (assembly GCA_003599575.1). Taxonomy (GTDB): domain Bacteria; phylum Desulfobacterota; class Desulfobacteria; order Desulfobacterales; family Desulfosarcinaceae; genus Desulfatitalea. Next base: position 38,050 of record QZKV01000153.1, read on the forward strand.
CCGGCATTGGATATCGATGATTTCCAGCGAAACCAGTTCGGGACGCTCAATGGCGGCTTTCAATCCATTGACCACTTGCTGCGGGCAATAGGGGCAGGTGGGGCTGACGAAAATCTTGATGTTGCGGGCCTCTTCCAACCGCTCCATCACCTTGAGGGATTGATCGCTTAAACCGCTTTTCCGGGCGCCCATCAGCAGCATGGCTTCCAGAAAAGAGCGGCCTTCTTCTCCCATGGGGGCGCCGATCCAACGGATATTGTAATGATCCGGATCGATCAGCAAAGTGGGTGAACTGTCCACATGCCATTTGGCGGCCAGTTCGTGATCCAGGTTGAACTCCTTGAGCGTTATTTTATCGGTCAATCCTCTGAAGGCCCGAATGACTTGCCGGCTGGCATCCACAAAAACATCTTCTTTGCCGCGTTGTGAAAACAAGAAAATCGGTATTTCATTGGGAAGCGAAGCAAACGTCTGCTTCAGCTGTTTCAGAAAAGCTTGTTGTGCATTCTCCGCGGTTTTATCCGTGTGATCATGTCCCCATGCCATGGCCCACAACTCCTTCCTTTTAATGCGTTGAATCCAAATGCGCATAAAATTAGGTCCGTCGGCACTTTTGTCAACTCAGGCCCCGGGGTCGTTGATTCCCGAGCGTCACATCTTTGATTGAACTGTTTTTCTGCGATTACCCGAACTTACCAGATGGATAAAAGGATTTGCGGCCCGACGGTTGGCGCAGATCGACCCTGGAACCCCACGGGCACAAGCGGCATTGATTTTTAGGTGAAAATATCGGAGGATGAAATCACAGTCAAGGGAAGCTCGGCTTAGATTCGGTCGGATCATCTTCCTCGCGGGCATCGCTCATTTTAGGGAACACCGAACAAGAGACAGCAGCCATGCACACTCCCACAACAGTCCGTTCGCGCCTACGGATTTTGACCATCGGGGGCGGCAGCGGTCAATACGCGCTCTTATCGGGACTGCGCGATATGGACGGTATCGGTATCACCGCCGTGGTCTCGATGATGGACAGCGGAGGAAGCACGGGTCGACTGCGGGACGAATTGGGCATATTGCCCCCCGGCGACATACTCAAGTGTGTCGTTGCGCTTTCTCCGCATCAGGATTTTGCACGCACAATCCTGCAAAAAAGATTCCTGAAGGACCGCCGCCTGCTCGGGCACAATGCCGGCAACATGCTGCTGACCATGCTGTCCCGTTACACGGGCAGCTTTCCGACCGGAGTGGCGGCATTGTGCGAAATCCTGGATGCCAAGGGAACCATCCTCCCGGTGACCACCGATCAGGCCACTTTGGTAGCCGAGCTCACCGACGGCAGGCGGATATATGGCGAAGAGGCCATCGACATGCCGCGGGGCCACCAGCGTGAAAAGATCAGGGATGTCTTCCTGGTGCCGCACCACTCCGATGCGATTCATGTATATCCTCCGGTGGTCGAAGCCATTACAGAGGCCGACTATATCCTGCTCGGGCCAGGTGATCTGTTCACCAGCATCATTCCGAACCTGATCGTTCCGGGCGTGGCGGAGGCATTGCGCACTGCGAAAGCCCGATTGATTCACATCATGAATATCATGACCAAGTACGGGGAGACCCACAATTTCACCGCAGTGGATTTTGTCGAGAAACTGGAAATCTACATCGGCCGGCCCGTAGATGGCGTGATCTACAACAGCACCCCGCCTTGCGAAGCCATTTGCAGGATGTACGCTGATCAGAAATCCGAATGTGTCCGGCTCAATCCCGATGATGGATTTTGGGCTCAGCGCAGGCTTTACGCCGGCGATCTTCTGGAAACAGACGGCTTCGTTCTGCGTCATGATTCCAAGAAAATCGCAGCTTTGCTGCAAAAGGTTTTGTTAAATGATCGGATGACGGCTGAGAATTGATCCGAAGATGTTTCGAATTTCGGACATCCGGATTTGGAATATAGGCCCCTGAAGAACAAGAAGACCGATTTTTAGAAGAATCCATTCAGGTAACCGGGAGGCGCCATGAAACGGCCCTTGATCGTAGGCGTCATGGGGGGCGGGCACGCTGATGAAGAACACCTGCAAAGCGCCTATCGCCTGGGGGCATTGATCGCAGGCCAAGGCTGGATTCTGCTCAATGGCGGCCGCAATGTGGGTATCATGTCCGCTTCGGCCTGCGGCGCGGCCGAACATGGCGGTTTGACGGTCGGCATCTTACCGGATGACAATCCGGCACAAGCCGGAGAGTACATCCGCATCCCCATCTGTACCGGCATGGGCAGCGCACGCAACGTGATCAACGTGTTGAGCAGCGATATAGTGGTGGCCTGCCAGGGCGGGGCCGGCACGGTTTCGGAAATCGCCTTGGCCCTGAAGCATGGTAAACCTATCATCACAATGGGTTTTGATGCCCGGGCGATTGCGGATCTCAGCCATTCGCGCGGCCTTCTCGCGGCCGCCCGGACACCGGAGGAGGTCATTGCGATGATCAAAGATCGAATTGCGAACCTAACAGCGTCTCTGCCCAGCGAAGATCATCGGGAGTCGTGATCTTGATGTTGATGGGTGAACCGGAAATGACATGCACGACGCCCCCCGCGCGTTCAACCAGGGAGGCATCATCGGTGGCCGTCCAGCCGTTGCGGCGCGCCGTTTGATGAACCTGCTTGATCAGGGTGGCTCGGAATGCCTGGGGAGTCTGGGCCATGCACAAGCCCTCCCGGGGCACGGTTGCTTCAATGTGACCTTGCGGATTGATTTTCTTGAGCGTATCGGTGACCCCCAGGACGGGGATGCATGCATCCCACCGCTGGGCCCCTTGAATGCAGGCTTCGATCAAGTTCCGGCTGACCAGCGGGCGTACGCCGTCGTGAATCAAGACAATCCCTTCCTCGGTCAACACATCCAGGCCGTTGCAAACCGAATCCTGGCGGCGCGCGCCCCCAGCCACCAATTCGGTATGGGCGCGCATACGCAGCGGATCGATGATCTCGCGGCGGCAAAATGCCATCTCATCTTGGGGCACTGCCATCACGATGTGATCGACCATAGGGCATTGATCAAATTTCTTCAGGGTGTGCGCAAGAATGGTTTGGCCGCCCAGAGAAAGGTATTGTTTGCGCAAGCCCGTCCCCATGCGCACTCCCTTTCCGGCGGCCACAATCAAAGCGGCAATCATCGCAGGTACTTCAACTCCCTGGGCAAGGGCAGCCCTTTGCCCATGGTATCTTCGCCGTAATTGGCGGAGGCCAATATTTCGATATCCTTCAGGGCACGGACATCCCCTTCGAACACCACCTGGGAAATATTTTCCTTCTGAATCTTTCCACCGGCCCACTGGATGTCCAGCACGCTGCTGGCATCAAAACGATCTTCGCCGATGACCAGCTCCACTTGTCCGCCATAGTTCTGTACGATTTTGGCCACCAGCAGACTGGGGCGGCTGTGGAATCCCAATTTTACGGGAATCCCAACCTGAATACGGCCGCGCTCGATGTTCTGGTTCAATATCTGGCGGGCCACTTCCTTGCCGGTACTCAGGTAGTGACAGGCATAATACAAACCGTAATTGATCGTATACCCCAGCAATTGATCCGGGTCCACCAGGGATGCCAACCTGTCCTGGACTTGTTTATAGGTGTTTTTGTAACCGGCATCGTACAAGTGGCGCTCATAAAAATGGAGCAGTCGGCCCATCATCTGCAGCAGATGAAAGACCACCGAAAAGTAGCTGCGCAAATGCTTGAGCTTTCGGTCTCCAAAACGAAACCCGCCGTGAATGACATAGGTATCGAATGAAGATTGCAGGTTGTGGACCACCATTTCGAAACGGCGTATCTCCACCTCATTGACCTGGGCGGGTACCAGCCGGCGGATCTCTTCGATGCTGTAAGGTTCGAAAAACGCCAGCTGATCGAAGCGTGATGAAATGCTCAAGAACTCACTGGCGATCTTAACGATATGTTTTTTCTGCAGATCTTTGGCTTCATCATCGATGCTGTAAGGCAGCATTTCACGGGTGGTGGTGCCGGGGAAATCCTCAGGGCCGAACCCGCTGTGGGGTATTGGGATGGCAAGCCGGCGCGCTTCATCGATGATCACCGGCGCCAGCTTCATCAGGGCAGTGTTGAGAAACTGCGAGGCTTGCCCGCCGGCGGCCGTAAATTCTTCACTCTGCGGGAGCTCGTAGAAGATGAGCCGGTTGGCGATGTGCTTCTGCGAATAGACGCCCAAGCTCAAATGCCTTACCGCCGCCGCCAGTTCGCGATAAGGGTACCAATCCACGTTGTTTTTGGCCCCATGAAAATCGAGAAAGTCTTCCAGAACCTGGGATGTGGAGGCCAATTCCGAATACAGTTTTTTCGTGAAGGCGTGCGCGGGCAAGTTCCCCGCGGCCAAATAAATGCAGCATTTCAGATAGTCATGAGAGAAATGACGCACCTTTTCGGCAAAGGAAATCTCACCAATGCCGCTGTCGTCATTATTTGATTGCAAATCCATAACTGTTTCACATCATGTCTTGTTGGGTTTCGGCCACGATTTGGTCGATCTTGTGTCTCAAAGCCGGCGGGAGGCCTTCGATATCGACGTTCAGAAAACCGCGCACAATCATCGAAACAGCTTCATCTTCGTCTACGCCGCGGGCCATCAGGTATTCTATTTCAGCCTGGTCGATCTTGCCCACCGCGGCTTCGTGCGACATCTCCACCCCGGGCACATACCCGCGCAACTCGGGGATGGCATGCATCAAGCCTTCCTTGAGAATCAAGCCCTTGCATTCCAAGTGGGCTTTGACGCCGGCCGCTTTGCCGATCAGTTCACCGCGCGCCACGATCGTGCCTCCCGCGGCGATGGCACGCGAAACAATTTCGGCACGGGTGCCGGGCGCATCCAAAATGACGCGCGAACCCACATCCAGGTGGCATTTTTTGCCGGCCACCAATACGCTGTTGAACCGGGCCACGGCGCCTTCTCCGGCCAGATGGGTCATCGGGTTCATTTGCAGCGAGCCGACCGGCTTCAAAGAAATATAGTTGGATACAAATACTCCGCCGGCCTCCACATGCACCACCGTCCTGGGGCGCACATTGACCTGTTCGCCCCAATCGTGAATCATGGTGAACTGCAGCCGGGCGCCCTTTTTGACGTAAAATTCCGAAACCCCCACGTGAAGTCCCGAAACCAGGTGGGGAGCGGTGGCACAACCCGTGATGATCTGCAGGCTTGCGCCTTCTTCTGCAATCACGACGTTGTGCACATTTTGGGAGAAGCCTTCGCGGGCGATATACAGGCAGGACTGCACGGGCTGAGCCACGTGCACACCTGCCGCGGCACGGATGAAATATCCCTCGTGAGGAAAGGCTTTCGCGCGGGCCGTGAAAGCATCTTTTTCAGGATCAATCAGGCGCCACACATAGTCGGCGAGCCAGGCATGCGTTTGCAGGGCCTGCGAGATGGACATCACTTCCACGCCCGCCTGGCGGGTATGCGCGTGAATCACCGAACGGTCTTTCTGGATGAATGTCCCGGCCCGGCCGTTTTCGCAGGTATCGATGCCGACATCCAGGAACTTGGCGGCATCCAGGGCGGCGATACCGCCCAGGTTCTCGATATAGTCATGCGCTTCGGCTTGCGTTTGATATCGATTCAAATCGATGCCGGGGGCATCTTTGCTTGTATCTGAAGGTCCATTGCGCATCGCACGCACTCCTCATAACCGAATTCACCGATCCACTTGAGAATCTCGCGCGCATTGCGCGAGCAGCATAAATGTCCGTTGAAAAGCACTTGCCCCCGGTCGGCCGTAATATAGTCCAGAATGTGCCCGGTATGGGTGATGATCAAGGCCGATTTGTTCTGCTCGGCCACTGCTTCACGGTGCGATTTGCCTTTGCGGTATTTCACACCGCGGTGCAGCAGGAGGTTGATGGTTTCACCGATCAGGACCATATTTTCAAGGTCCACGCCTGACTCGGGTTCGTCCAGCAAAACCAAGTCCGGATCCTGGGCCATCAACTGCAGCAGTTCACTGCGCTTGATCTCACCGCCGGAAAACTTATGGTTCACATCACGATCCAGGAAATCGACAAAATTAACTTCCGCAGCCAATTCTTCGATGTCCATCGTGCGCCCGCCGGTTTTTGCGCACACTTCAACCAGGTTGCGGGTTTTTAGCCCGTGGACGGTCGGCGGCCGCTGGACCGATACGCCGATGCCCAGCCGCGCCCTTTCATGGATCGGCATGTGAGTGATATCATGACCCTTGAACATGATTTTGCCATGCGTCACGTTATATCCGGAGAACCCCATGATGGTCATCATCAGGCTGGTCTTACCCGATCCGTTGGGGCCGAAAAGGATGTGGGTTTCACCGCGGGGAATTTCCATCTCCACATTGTTGAGAATCGTTCGCCCGCCGACCTCCACCCGAAGTTCTTCGATCAACAACATTTCACCACTCCGTAAGGATTTCAAATTTCAAATCTCAAATTTCAAATTCCCGGCGCAGCCGGGAACGGCCGGAGCAGGCCGTAAGCCGAATTCTGTTTCCCGGGGCGGTTGCCCGCGACCGGGACGACGATCATTCCTCTAGGGTGCCGGTTGCCCGGCACCTCGTGCGACCTACCCGGGAGCTCGGACGGGCCGCCCTCAAGCACTCCCCTATTTGGTCTTGCACCGGGTGGGGTTTACCTAGCTTCTCCGGTCACCCGGAGAACTGGTGCGCTCTTACCGCACCGTTTCACCCTTACCCCGCACTCAGGCGAGGCGGTTTGCTTTCTGTTGCACTTGCCTTCGCGTCGCCGCGACTCCACGTTATGGAGCACCCTGCCCTATGGTGTTCGGACTTTCCTCCGATCCGACCCAAGATCGAACCGGCGATCGTCTGGCCTGCTCCGGCCGTAATTTGTATGGATACGATGGACTTCGCTAATCCACCCCAAGTCTGTAAACCTTAAACTTCAACCTTTCAGCTTCGATCTTCAAACTTTAAGTTCAGCGGCATCGATCTCTACAATTGCGCGTTATCCTACATCTTCCACAATGACCTTAGGATAGATGATGCGCTGGCAATGGGGACACATGCTCATCGTATTAAGGCGCTGCAATTCGATGTAGGCCTGGGGCGGCAGATTCATCCGGCATGCCTGGCAAACAGAGTCCACGACTGCCGCAACTGCAATCCCGCCGCCCTGTTGCTTTGCCCGGGCATACACTTTCTGCATCTTGGGGTCGAGCCCGGCCCAGGTCTCCTCCCTTTCTTCCTTGAGTTCTTCCAGTTCAAGGCGTTGGTCGTGGGCGGCCTGCAGGATCGCTTCCCTTTTGCCTTGGTTTTCACGCTGCAGATCTTCCAGATCCGCCTTCAAAGAATCCATGTTGCGCTCGGCGGTTTCAATCTGTTCCAGCCCTTCGAGCATGCGGTCTTCGATGGAAGCTTTTTTGGATTTGAGGTCGTCTATTTCCTTGAGCATGCTCTGATATTCTTTGTTGGTTTTTACGGCGCGCAACTTATCGTCACTCTTGATGATGCTGTTTTCGATGGTTTTGACCTCATTTTCATCGGAGCGGTATTGCTTTTTCAACATGTCCAACTGCAAGCGCGCCTGTTCGACCTGCTGCTCGAAATCGGTTACTTGCGCGCTCAGCGCCCCAATCCGCACCTCCACGCCAGCCAGTTGTTTTTGTATCGCTTCCGATTGGGCATCAATGTATTGCAATTGGGCCATTGTCTTCAGATTGTTCTTTAAAAATTCATCCATTCCCACCACCGCTTTCACCGAAATAGAGATTCTGTCGCAATAAACATCCCGCAGCCGCCATTTTGCGTTTTGGGTGTAAACGGCCTTTCAGGCCTGTCCGCCATTGGTTGGAAAGGATCCGCCTGCGGCGAAGCCTGCCCAATTGCCTGAGGATCGGCCCCTTGCATAAAGGCGGATACCGCACGGACGGCTGCAGTTGCTGGCAGTGCTCCGTCAAATGATGTTGAACGGATCATGTTCCAATTGACACACCTCGATCGTCAACTGCCATTCTTTCTCGCGTGCGATTTTCCGCAACTGCTCGGCCAGTGGCTCGAGTACGAGATGCTCCGAAGGAAAATGCCCGATATCGATCAAGGCCCGCCCGACCTCCTCGACGGTTCGCGCATCATGGTAACGCAAATCACCGCTGACGAAAACCTGAGCTTGGCAGTTTAGGAAAGTCTCCATCAGACTCGCACCGCTGCCGGAACAAACGGCCACATGGTCCACCTTCAATTCGGGACTACCGGCCACTCTGACGCCGGGAAGACGCAGACGCGTTTTAATCTGCCGGGCAAGTTCCTCAAGCGTCAGGGGCGCAGCCAACCGCCCCACCCGTCCCATGCCAAGGGACTCGCCGGTGGCTGTTTCCGCAACCGAGCGTTCCGCGGGCACCAGAGGTTTCCGGTCCTGCAATCCAATCATGCGCGCCAAAATATCGTTAACACCCTGGCGGGCGCTGTCCAGATTGGTATGCGCCGCATAAAGGGCCATCCGCGCAGCCAAGGCCGTCTCGATTGTACGACCCGGCGCCGTTTGCACATCGACGGACACCAAGGGATGAAACAGGAGCGGATGATGGGTGATGAGCAGATCGATCTTCTGACCTACGGCCGCTTGCACAACCGAGGGCAAGGGGTCCAGGGCGACCCAGATGCGTTGCACCGGCCATAGCCGCGAACCGACCTGCAATCCACTGTTGTCCCATTCTTCGGCCAGATAGGACGGCGCCAGCATTTCCAGCACCTCAATGATGTCGCCGACAAATACCTTGCCGTGAGCCTTGCTTTTCATCTCGATCATCCTTTTCGGCACTCGGTCTATAACATTTTTCGGTCCGATGGCAATGTCTTATTTCTTGATATGCCGTGCAGGTCCGGTCGGAACGCATATTCCTAAACGTAAGAACCATGACCAACCGGTTCAATGCAGCAATCTTGTCCAACAGGATTCAGGCTGAGGTCCGCGGGCCGCCTTCAGCCGGAATGGCTGGTTCCCTGCCGCTTTTAAACTCCGTACGCCACACAGAGAAGATTTATGGAGAAAAGAGATGGGGGCAGCCCACCTAGGGGAATAAAAAAGCGCGGTTTCCGGCGAACCGCGCCTTTAGAGGATGGTGCATCACGCATGCTTGCTCAAGGAAAATAAGGTGGGCCCACCTGGGCTCGAACCAGGGACCGACCGGTTATGAGCCGGTGGCTCTACCAACTGAGCTATGGGCCCGAAGCAATGAACGCCTCTATTATCGGCCGCCGGCCGGATTGTCAAGACCGGTGATGCGTACAAACGCCCTATTCACCTGTATAAACAAATGATTTCTCAGCTTAGAAACTTAAACTTTCACTTTAACATCAGTTCAACTTCAGCCCTCGATGAAGCTTTTCAATTTTCGGCTGCGGGTCGGGTGTCGCAATTTGCGCAGGGCCTTGGCTTCTATCTGGCGGATGCGCTCGCGGGTAACGGTGAAATCCTGCCCCACCTCTTCCAGGGTGTGATCCGCTTTCTCGCCGATACCAAATCGCATCCGCAACACCTTTTCTTCCCTGGGCGTCAGGGTGGCCAGAACTTTGCGGGTCTGCTCGGCCAAATTCAAACTGACGGCGGCGTCCGACGGCAGCATGAATTTTTTGTCTTCGATGAAATCGCCCAAATGGCTGTCTTCTTCCTCGCCGATGGGTGTTTCCAGTGAAATGGGTTCACGCGCGATTTTCAGTACCTTGCGGACCTTGTCCAGCGGTATCTCCATCTTTTCGGCGATCTCCTCGGGGCGCGGCTCGCGTCCCAGTTCCTGAACCAGGTAACGGGAGGTCCGAATCAATTTGTTGATGGTTTCAATCATATGCACCGGAATGCGGATGGTACGCGCTTGATCCGCGATAGCGCGGGTGATGGCCTGCCGTATCCACCAGGTGGCATAGGTGCTGAACTTGTATCCGCGCCGGTATTCGAATTTGTCCACCGCCTTCATCAAACCGATATTGCCTTCCTGAATCAGATCCAGGAACTGCAGTCCGCGATTGGTGTATTTCTTGGCAATGCTGACCACCAGGCGAAGATTGGCTTTAATCAATTCGCTCTTGGCCAGCTTGGCGCGCGCGCGCCCCTCGTCCACATTGGCCAGGATCCGCTTCAGGATACGGCTATTGGCCTTAATTTCACTTTCCTTGACCATGATCTGGTTCTGGGTATCGCTGATATACCCGAACAATGTCTCCAGTTCCTTGCGGCTAAGATCGCCTTCTTTGGCCATTTTAAGAAAGCGGCTTTTGGTGTTCAGATTTGCCCTGAACGTCGCCACCGGCACATTGAGCGTTTCGGCCATGGCCGTAATGACCCGATTCATTGCATCGAACCAGTCGATCAGATTGCGGATGTCCTCCTCAATCTGGTCGATGACGCTGCCCTCAAGCCGCCATTCCTTCAGCATGTCGAATATTTTTTGGTTGCGGCGCGCTACGGAGCGTCTGATGCGGCGTTGCTCCTCCCCCTTGAGTTTCTGGTCATCGAAGAGCTGTTGGCGGAATTCCATATTCTCGGTATGGACCTCCGTAATCGCCTTGATGGTCTTCAGAAAGGCTTCGATCTGGACCACTTCATCCTGATAGGTATCGCCTTCATCCACGTCCCGCAGCACATGTTTGGGGCGCAGAAACTGGTTTTCGATCCGGCGCCCCAGATCCATGATGAAATCGACTCCCAGCGTTGTTTCCAGAAGCGCTTTGAGGACATCCTGCTCGCCGGCTTCGATTTTCTTGGCGATCTCCACTTCGCCTTCGCGGCTGAGCAAAGTAACCAGCCCCATCTCGCGCAGGTACATTTTCACCGGATCGGTCACCGATCCATAATCGGACATGCCCATGTCGTCCGATTTAAAATCCAAATCGACCTTCTTCGATTTTGCTTTGGTTAAATTGCGATTGTTTTCATCGATGATATCGATGCCCAAATCGTCAAACATCACCAACGTATCGTCCATCTGCTCGGTTGAGAGCATATCATCCGGCAGGGCCGTATTGATTTCATCATAAGTTAGAAAACCTTGTTTTCGTCCTTGTGCGATCAGGGCTTTCATGGCTTTCTCGTTAATGGTTTTGGCGCTTTTTTCTCCACTGTCCTCATCCTCCTGTATTTCGGAAGGTGCGTCGGACGACATTGCCTGCAATTGCATATTGTTCATTTTTTTAGCTCTGTTTTTTCCGCCTTTGGCAGCATTGGCGCTATTGGTTTTAAGGTCGGTTTTTTTTGCCATTGGAATGAGCCTCCTGCGCCCTACAAGTTGATCAATCCCTTGCCTGCCTGTTGTTGTTTCATCCGTAACAATCTGGAAAGCAAATCCATATCCTTGTTTCTTTCGGCCTCTTCAATACGGCGCTGCAAGTCCTCATTGCCGCGGCGTCGATGGCGTGCCTCAAATTGCGTTAATACGCGCTCGCATCCCTGTCGATCCCAATGACACTCGTCGATGACCAACCGGGTCATCAGATTGCGATAGGCGGGATCTTCGATCGAGGAAACCAAGTCGGCCGCACTTTCATCCGCGGATGCAGTCCGGTGAACAATCATCCGAGCGATTTCCTGGAGCCGGCCATCCTCGAAACCGTCTAACAAATTCCGCCCCACAATCTCCGGGATCATCGGCGGATAGCAGAGCATCATGGCGACGATCTGCTGTTCCAACCGTGCTCCGTCGGCTGGTGCACGCAATTCTGCTTGCGGCTGGGTCGATCTCGGCGGGCCCTGCCGGTTCGAGCACTCCCGGACTTTTTCAAGTATGGCCGCTTCATCAATGCCGAGCCTTTCGGCCAGTTGTTTGATATACAAAGACCTCGCCAGGTTATCCTGAACGGAAGCCAGCGCGCCCTGCACCTCGGCGACCACCTTTATTTTGCCTTCCAGAGAAAGCCCGTGCCTGTTGATAGCCGCATCGATGATAAAAGAGATCATGCCCAAGGCTTTATCGGCTGCTTTCTGGAAATCATCAGGTCCATGTTCCCGCATGAATGAATCCGGATCGTATCCGCGCGGTAAGACCAGGACCTTGGCATCTAAAAAGCCTTCCTCGAACACCGCCACACTGCGCTGGGCCGCTTTTATGCCTGCCTGATCCGAATCGTAGACCAGAAACACCTGGCCGGCCTGTCCTACCATTCCCTTTAGTAATTGCACATGTTCGGGTGTCAAGGCGGTTCCCAGGGTGGCCACGGTGTTGTCAAAGCCGTATAAATGCAAAGCCAACACATCAAAATACCCTTCAACCACATAGACCCTGCCGGTCGATCGCGCCGGCCGGTTGGCTTTATCTATCCCATAAAGACAACGGCGCTTATTATATACCGGCGTCTCAGGCGAGTTCAGGTACTTGGGCAGTTCCTCCCCCATAACCCGCCCGCCAAACCCAATGATTTGCTGGTTGAGATTGGTAATGGGAAAGATCACGCGATCGCGAAATCGGTCGTAAAAACCCTCCTTGCCCTTGCGCGGAATGATCAGTCCGGCCTTCACCAGCCAATCGGCGGCAACCTTTTTCCCTTGAAAATGGCGCAACAGCCCATCCCATCGGGCGGGTGCATACCCGAGCCGATGCCCATCCATGATTTTGCGCGTCATCCCGCGCCCCAGCAAATAGCTCATCGCTTTTTGCCCCTGCTGGGGGTCGATGAGCATCCGCTGAAAAAACCGCAAAGCCTCCTCATTGATCTGATACAGCCGTTCGTTTTCCGATAGACGCTCCTTTTGAGAGGCGGTCAGGTGCGGTGCGGGCACCTCGATGCCGTATTTTCCGGCCAGCATTCGGACGGCTTCGGGAAAACCGAGCCCCTCCTTCTGCATGATAAAACTGAAGACGCTACCACCGGTGTGGCAACCGAAGCAGTAAAAAATCTGTTTTTCCGCATTGACTGTGAAGGAGGGGGTTTTTTCGGCATGAAATGGACAAAGCCCCACATAATTCCGACCTGCTTTTTTAAGCACAACATGTTCGGAAATAATATCGACTATATTGGCCGTATTTTGAATGCGTCTGATCGTATCGTCTGGTATAGCGTGTACCAAAAAGAGCGCCCTCCATCATACAAAACGGCCGCGGACGGCCATTTACCAGGGCTGGAGCTTGGTGATGCCGATGGCCGGCACTGCGGTACCTATGGATCGGACTGGGGCGCGGCTTTCATGTCATTCGCGGATGCCGTAGCCATTTGTACGACGCACCTCGATTTTCAAAATTCAGAAACTTACCCCTAAATTGGGGTGGTGTCAATTCTTTCTTTTATAAGAAAATTGAGTATAAGCACGACTGCACCGGATGCCACTTTTCAGCGGACAATCGGTTGAAAAAATAGCCGGCGAACCGACCTTTCTCAAGACCTTCCGATGGATATTTGGATGCTGTACCGTCCTGCCGGGCTCCTCCGGGATGCATTTCGGTCGATCTTCATTTTTTTCGCAAGCCGGCGGAGAAATTTTCCATCATCTTATCGACGGCCTGAGAGGCCATTTCTTCAGCGGTAATCCATCGGCCTCTGCGCTCCATAAATTTGTCGATTCGGAGCAGGTTGTCGTTGAGCGTTTGCTGGGTTTCGGAATAACTGTCCTGCCAGATAAGCCGCCCGGTCGCAACGCTGACCAATACCGACTCAAAGGAGATCATGGCCGGCGCATCCACGCCGTAAGCCGTTCCCACCCGCTTGCGAAATGCATAGAGGTAGGTGCAAAACACGCTGTCGGCACCCTTTTGACGTCCGGCTTCCTGGATCGCCGCAATACGCCCCTCACGAGGCCCTTGCAGCGGTGCAACGCCGACCCGTGCGGTGATCGCAGCGGTACTCGGTTCAACCAACTCTACCTGCTCCAGTCGCATGAGACGATTTCTGAACGTGGCCCCCATGAAATCGGCTGCTTTTGGCGCAACTTCATCCGTGACGAACACTTCTCCGGACAGGGGACCGCGCAGACTGGCATTTTGCCCATGGATTTCGCTCATGTTAACGACCGGCAAGATGAGGATGCGTGCGAACTTTTCAGAGGCGCCGTTCTGATCCCCGGAGGATTGGGGCGCGGCCTGCCCGCATTGAAAAACCACCAACGCCAGAATGCCGGTCTTAAGGCAGGCATTTGAAACCAATCGAAGCATTTTTGATGTATGGCAAGGATGGAACATTTTTACACCACTTACGGAATTGACCCCGTAAGCCCTTTCGACGATCAAGAAGGTTTCTCAAAAACTCACTTCGGACCTGTCTTCGGCCGCCGGCGGTTTTGCGGCGATGTGTCCTTTACTCAAAATATACACGGTTCGGCCGGCTTGGCCACCCCGCGGCGCCTGGATCCGATACCCGCTTGGAGATTGGAAACCCATTTCTGGTCTGTTGCGCCGTACGGATGAGATTCAAGAGATGAAATCAAATTCAAGGAATGCGCTCATCAAGCGGCAGCCCGAGGGATCAGAGGCTGCCCTTGGAAGAGGGAATGCCCGCGACCCGGGAGTCCGGAGAACCGGCCTGCCGCAGGGCGCGCGCCACACCTTTAAATACCGCTTCTATCATATGGTGCCAATTGTCACCGTAAGCCACACGGATGTGCAGGTTCATTCCGGCTTTGAAGGCCAATGCGCGGAAAAATTCCTGGGCCAGGGAAACATCAAAATCGGTTTGGCGGGGCAGGGACTCCGGCATAAGCATTCTTAAATAGGGCCGATTGGACAGATCGATGGCGACCTCGGCCAAGGCATCGTCCATGGGGATGAGCGCCTGCCCGTACCGGCATATGCTTTTTCGATCCCCCAGGGCCCTGCTCAGTGCTTCGCCTAGAACCAGGCCGACATCCTCGACCGTGTGATGCATGTCCACCTGGATATCGCCTTCGGCCTGTATGGAGAGATCCAGCAGCCCGTGCACACCGAACAGTGTCAGCATATGATCGAAAAACCCGATCCCGGTATGCACATCACATCGGGCGCTGCCGTCCAAATCAACTTTGATTCGAATTTGGGTTTCCTTGGTCTTGCGCTCAAGTTCGGCGGCACGTTTCATGGGAAATCCTTTATAATGAAAGTATATGCGCGCGGCTTGTAATGGAAAATTCGGGTTGGATTGGCAAAAGCGTAATCTTTTTTTTTTGTCGTACCTTATTGTTCTTTAAAAAGCAACTTGGGCTTTATGGGTTGGTTGGGTTTATTGGGTTGGTTGGGTTTATTGGGTTTATTGGGTTTGTTGGGTTTGTTGGGTTTGTTGGGTTGCTTCCCGCTGGTTCCCAAGCTCCAGAGGCTGTGTCGTAATTAACTTTTGACTATATGCGCATACAACATATTGTGCTCGTAAACTCGATTTGATCTATATGAA
>QZKV01000025.1 GCA_003599575.1 Desulfobacteraceae bacterium
AAAAAGCCAAGCAAGAAGGCAAGGCAAAAGTGATTTTGTTTAATTTCAGCGGGCACGGTCTGCTCGACTTGAGCGGATACGAGAAGTATCTGGCCGGTAAAATCACCGATTTTGAACTCAGCGATGCCGATATGGCCGAATCCATGAAAGTGTTTGCCGATTTTCCCAAACCAGTGACGCTCAAGAGTGCTTAGCTTTGCCAAAATCGTATGATGATCTGGAAAGGCGCTGCCCTCGTTTGGGCGGGCCGGTGCGCTTCCGCTATTGCCGAACCAGCGGAAAAGATCCGTGCTATAAAGTGTTCGACTGCTGGTGGGAGCAATTCGATGTGAGCGGCTATTTCCGCCGTCACATGAATCGCGATGATTTTGAACGCCTGGCCGCCGCCCGTCCGCCCGATAAGATGGCCAGCCTGCTTTCGCTGATCCGCCAGGCGCAGGAGCGGATGACCCAAAGCAACGAACAGAAATCCGATAAGTGATGCAGCGCCCCATCCGCCCAAGAGCGGGTGGGGCGACCCGCCTATAGTCTATCCGACAGCAAAACAAAGGTGCGCGTGTGGTTGCACGTGGTTGTCATTCACATGCGAACCTTTTGACTCATTTCACCCGGGATGTAAGGATGAAAAAGCATTCCTCACTGGCACGGCAGATGCTGATCTATTTTGGCTTTATCGCCGTCGCGGCGTTGTTGATCACCGTTGAATTCGTGTGGGCCGTGCGGATCATCATGTCTCAGGCTCAGGCGATGGTCCAATTGCCGGCCGGCGCGGATGGTATCGCGCATATTCTCACGGCCTTGCGCACTCTGCAGGAAAAAGCATTTCTGATCGGCATTGTGCAGGCGCTGGTCACATTGATCGTCCTGGTCATGCTGATTCGCAGAATCACGGACCCGCTTCAACATATGATCGAAAAAGCCCGGCGGATATCGGAAGGCGATCTCAGCCGGACCATCCGGGTACACAGGCGGGACGAAATCGGGCTTTTGGCGGAAACCATCAATGGCTTGACCAGCAACATTCAGGAAATCGTGGCTTTCGGCATGTCGACGGAAGCCTCTTTGCAAGCCTCCCTCAAAGGGCTGCGCGACCGGGTGAAACAGGATCCCATCGGTTGCGCGCAGATGGAAAAGATGGAGAAAACACTTGGCGGTTTCGGCGCTCTTCTGGAAGGTTTCCAGCTTCTTCCGGCGCCGCCCACCGATACATAGGCGGAAAAAATGGGCAGTGAATGGATCGCATTGCCGGCCGGTTTTCTCATCGCAACTTTGGCCACTCTGATCGGATTTGGCGGAGGCATTCTCTGGATGCCGTTTCTCATCCTTGTCGCCAACCTGGAGCCGGCCCAGGCCGTAACGACCTCCCTGATCGTTCAGGTGGGCGGAATGGGCTCCGGCAGCCTGGCGGTCATTGCGGCGCGCAAGGCCGATCTGAAGCTTTCATTATATCTTTCGGCGTGCGCATTTGTCGGAATTCCTGCGGGCGTGTGGCTGTCCAAGGTGATCTCGGCCGATTCGATCATTTTTCTGCTGGGTGTGGTCAGCCTGGCCATGGCGCTCGTTTTTGTATATACGCATGAAGACGACAGCGCCGCGGTAGCGAAAACGGTTTCCCTGCAGCGGGCCGCTCCGTATCTTTCGCTTTCGACGGTTTTCGCTGTCCTGACCGGTCTTTTATCCATGGGTGTGGGAGATTTTCTGGTCCCGATCCTGCGCAATCGTCTGAAGATCGGCATGGAAGCGGCCATGTCGACCTGCCTGGTGGTGATGGCGGTCAACGCGGCCTTTGCCGCCGGGCTGCACCTGGCCACAGGCGACCGCTTCGCATTGGAGGTGGTGCTTTGGGCGATCCCCGGCGTACTGATCGGCGGTCAGCTCGGACCGCGCCTGGCGGGCCGCATCGCCGATCAGACGCTCAAGGAAATCTTCATTTTAAGTCTTTCCCTGGCGGGAATTCATATGATGTTCAACGTACAAGGCATGTGAAAAAATGGTGCCGTTTTGGTGTCCGAAATCGCACGGCTGTTCCGCGGCCGGCACATTCTCGGGCGCGTGCGGCGCACCCGCAAATTCACCGATTTTCTGGACCTGGTCAGCACGGCCGCGGAATCTGCGCCCTCTGGAATGTAGCCGCGCCGAAGGTTCTTTATTTTCAGGACGGCGTGATTATTTTTTTAGGCTGCCAAACAATGAGGCCCACCGCACCAATGACTCCTGTGCGCTGGAGCGGTGTGCTTGGACTGGTTGCGACAGGGGCTGGTCGATGCCGTGCCGCGGAGGATTGCCTGAAACCACCCGTTGCAGTACCCACGCGCGTTCCGGAAAAAACTTAAGGCAGTTTGCATGCCGCCTACGAGAAGGGAAGTTCTATGATGGGAAGCATTTTAAGAGGATCCAGACCGTGGATCGCCGCAGTACTGGGAATTGTTCTGCTGGCCTGCACCCAGGTGCCTATTACCGGGCGTGAAAGCCTCCAACTGGTACCCAATAACCAGCTGATGAGTTTGGCTGTACAGCAATACGATCAGACCTTGAAGAACAGCAAACTGTCCACCGATGCCGAGAAAAGCGCCATGGTCAAAAACGTGGGCATGCGCATCGCCGCGGCGGCGGAGAATTATCTGCGCGAAGTGGGACAGCCCGACAAGGCCGAGGGTTTTGAGTGGGAATTCAATCTCATCGAGGACGATAAGACCGCCAACGCCTGGGTGTTGCCCGGCGGCAAGGCGGCTGTATACACCGGCATTTTGAAACACACCCAAGATGAAAACGGCCTGGCGGTGGTGATGGGGCATGAAGTGGCTCACGCTCTGGCCAATCACGGCAACGAACGGATGAGCCAGGGGCTGCTGGCCCAGTTGGGCGGCGTGGCGCTGGCGGTCGCCGTGTCCCAGAAACCGGCTCAAACCCAGCAGCTCTTCATGTCCGCCTATGGCGTGGGCGCCAGCGTAGGACTGTTGCTGCCCTACAGCCGCTTGCATGAAAGCGAGGCCGATCACATCGGCTTGATCCTGATGGCCAAAGCCGGCTACGACCCCCGCGCGGCAGTTCCCTTCTGGCAGCGCATGAACGAGGAAAAGGGATCCCGCCCCCCGGAATTCTTGTCCACCCATCCGGAGCCGGAGACCCGCATGGCCAAAATCGAAGAACATTTGCCCGAGGCACTTGCCTATTACGAGCGGGCCAAACCGAAATAAGAGATCAATTCATCAATTTCGTCTTCAGGTCCGAGGTGAATCATCGATACCAAAGCGATCATCGACCGCACCCTGGCCAGGCTGTTCACCCGCTTTCCGTCGCTGTTCCGCCGCTGGATACGCACGCATAAGTTCATCGAATCCAGCGATGTGCCCTGGCAGCCCTTTCAGGGAAAGGCCGTACAGAGCCGGGTGGCCCTGATTACCACGGCCGGCGTGCACCTTAATAGCGACGTGCCTTTCAACATGCGCGATCCGGCCGGCGATCCGACCTTCCGGGAGATTCCCGCCGATGCGCCCCCCGGCACCTGGACCATTACCCATAACTACTATGACCACACGGATGCGGATAAAGACATCAACGTGGTCTTTCCATTCGAACGATTGCGGGAGTTGGCCGAATTGGGCGAGATCGGAGCCCTCAACCAGCGCCATTTCTCATTCATGGGCCACATCCTGCCGCCCCATATTCACACCTTGATGCACAGCACCGCTCCCCAGGTGGCCCGCCTGCTCAAGCAGGACGGCGTGGACATCGCCATTCTGACCCCCGCCTGAGGTTTATGCAATCAGTCCGTGGGACTGATCCAGCGCATCATCGAAGCAGCCGGAATAGCGACGATTTCAGTCACCCTGTCGCGCGGCATCAGCCAGAAAGTGAAACCGCCGCGCGCGGTCTATACCGGTTTCCCACTGGGCCACCCGTTCGCCTATCCCCACCAGCGTTTCCGCCAGCTTCAACTGCTGCGCCTTCTGTTGAACTACATGGAGACCCTGGAGACTCCCGGACGGATCGTCGTGCACAATCTCACCCATGACGGAGATCCGGAAGCCCATTGCGTGCTATGTCAAGGCTTGTAAACACTTTATCCCTCGATGAGTCTCCCTCCAATAGATGGAAGTCGCCGCGCAGAGTTCAGCCTTCGACCGCGATTGGATCCTACCGGCAGCGGGTGACAAGATCTTGGGGCAGCCTTATGTTGAAAACCAATTCAAAGAGAACCAAGGACGGATCAGGTATGTCCCATGCCACACGCCTGCAGATACGCTGGCATCAGGCCATGGCCGAGATCGATCGGAGTCAATGGGATCGTCTTGCCGAACCGCTGGAAACACCCTTGCTCGAATGGCGCTGGCTGCATCAAATGGAGGCTTCGGGCAGCATCAGCCCCCCGGCCGGATGGCACCCGCGGCATTTGACCGTGTGGAAAGGCCGGCACATGGTGGGTGCGGCGCCGCTATATATCAAAACCCACAGCGACGGCGAATTCGTCTATGACCAGTGGTGGGCGCGCTGGGCCCGCGAGGCCGGCATTTCCTATTACCCCAAGCTGGTGGGGATGAGCCCGGTTACGCCGGCGGTGGGGTACCGGTTTTTATTCGAGGCCGAAGCGGAAAATGATGACGTTCACAAGGCCATGTTTGCCGCCATCGACGATCTCTGCCTTAAAATGGGCCTATCCGGCTGCCATCTCTTGTTTGTGGATCCGCAGTGGATGAAAACCTTCGATGGCGTGCGATTTGTTCCCTGGCAGCATCAAAGCTTCCTGTGGCGCAATGAGGGTTTCACGGATTTTGACGATTATCTCCGCCCCTTCAAGTCCTCCCAGCGCCGCAATATCCTGCGCGAGCGTCAGCAGATGCACAAGATGCGCATCACCATCCGCGCACTCAGCCATGCGGAAATCGAGCCCGACTTGTCCTGTTTGATGTACAAGTATTATCTGAACACCAATGCCCAGTACGGGCCCTGGGCAGCCCGGTTTCTCAATGAAGACTTTTTCAGGGGCCTCTTTAAAGATTGCCGCCACCGCCTGCTGCTCATTGCCGCCTACCATCCCTCCAGCCCACGGCCTCTGGCATTGTCGCTGCTGCTGCACAAGGGTGATCAACTGATCGGGCGCTATTGGGGCTGCGCTCATCCGATAAAAGATCTGCACTTTAACATGTGCTACTATGCGCCCATCGAATGGGCCATTGAAAACGGCGTCCGCTGGTTTGATCCAGGGGCGGGCTCGCCGCATAAGATCTACCGCGGCTTCAAAGCGGTGGCCAATATCAGCCTGCACCGCTTTTATGAGCCCCGCCTGCGGTTGCTGTTCGGTCGGTTCATCGGCGGGATCAATCAGGTTGAGCAAGCCAACATCGAGGCGCTGAATGAAAAACTGCCCTATGCGGCAGTTCGGTGATTGCGCTGATCAGTCAACCGGTCGATGATTGAACTGGTTACAAAAAACAAGGTTCGGCAGCAGGGAAAAAACGCCGATCAATGCACTGCAGGAAAATCAGTCGGGCTCCATGGTCAGTTTGAGCGGAAAGCCGTTTTCGCGCGCAATGGTCGTAACGGTCGTTATCTTGGTTTCAGCGATTTCGCGGGAGAACACACCCGCCACCCCCCTGCCATGATTATGAACACGCCACATCAGTTCCATGGCTTCATTTACCGGTTTGTGAAAAACATACACCAGGATTTCCACCACGAATTCTTTGGTGGTGAAATCGTCGTTATGCAAAAGCACCCGGTACATCGGAGGTTCTTTGGTGCGTTCCTCTGTGTGCTCCTTGACCTCTTCGATGATCCCGGGTTTTGGATCGCTCATGCCATGCCTCGCAGATGATTATTGAAATTGAAAATTAACACCGGTGCGATCGGAATCAACCCCCGGCGGGCAGGTGCGCGAGAAAGCCATCGCCATTTGCGATGCATGCTGTTTTTGGTGGCTCTAATGCGAAGTATTTTGCTGTAAACGCGCATCGATGCGCGCCATGGCCGCCATGAAGGCCTCTCTTATCCCGCGGGCATATGGGTTGAACCGGTGCATGTCTTCGAACAGCTGCCAGGTGTCGTTGTTGACCACACCCAGAATATGCAGCAGCCGCTTGTACCCCTCGGTGTCGATGTCCAGCGGGACAGCGCCGAATTCGGACAGGCTGCGTCCAATGAAATGGGTCAGCGACAGGCTGACGGCGATTTTACGGTCATGCTCGGAGGGCGATGTTTCGATGACCAAAAGCCCTTTTTGCGCCAGCCACGCGCGGATCTTTCCATACCGTTCGGCCGCGATGCGCTCCGGACAAATCACGATTTTGTGTCCATGCAGGGATTTGGCGGCACTGTCCGGCCCGAACATGGGATGGGTGGCCAGGATCTCCACACCTTCGGGCAGCCATTGACGCATCCATTGGGCGGGATACTCTTTGACCGAGCAGACATCCGCCACGAGGGTACCGGCCGTGAGCAGCGGCGCGATCTGCCGCAGGGTGGTCTGCATGGCCGAAATGGGAACGCACAGAATGACGATACGCTGTGCGCAGGCCTCCTCCAGCGGCACCAGGCGGCCTCCGGCGGAGAGGATATCGGCGGCCTTGTCCTTGCTGCGGGTGTGCACCACCACCGTGAATTCAGGGGACAGGTACTTTACCGTCAAGCGTCCGAAACGACCATAGCCGATCAATCCTATCATAAGGCCTCTTTTATTTTAGCGAAGGCGCGTTGCAGTGTCTCTTCATCCGTGCCGAAAGAAATGCGCAGGTGGCCCGGCCCGTGAAAGGCCTCGCCGGGGACCAGGGCTACGCCGGCATCCCTGAGCAGCCGGGCGGCGAAATCGGCGCTCGATTCACCGGATCGCAGAAGCGCGGAGACCTGCGGGAACAGGTAAAACGCCCCCTGGCCGGGGACGCATTCAAAAATGGCGCGGGTCAGTGCAAGGGCCGCATCCCGGCGCCGCTGCAAAACATCCCTGCGCTGATGGACTATGGATTGATCCATGGCCAATGCCGCCATGGCCCCATACTGTGCAAACGTGCATACGTTGCCGGTGCTGTGGCTCTGCAGACGGGTCAGCGCCTGAATGATGGATTTATCTGCGGCTACATAGCCGATACGGAAGCCGGTCATATTGTAGTGCTTGGAAAAACTGCGCACGGTGATGACCCGCTTCCGGTCAGGGGCGACATCCCCTGCGGGGACATGCGGCCTCCCGTCGAAAGTATAGGCGTGATACGCCTCGTCCGCGATCAAGTAGAGCTCCCGCTCGCCCGCCAGACGGGCCGTCTCGGCAACGGCCTCCGCCGTATAGACCGCACCGGTCGGATTGTTGGGTGAGTTGATCAGGACGGCCCGCGTGCGAATGCTGATCGCCCGCCGGATGCGCTCAGGATCGAGCTGGAAACCGGCTCCGGCATCCACCAGGACCGGCCGACCGCCTGCCAGTTTGACCTGTTCTGTGAAGCTGACCCAGCAGGGCCGCACGATGATCACCTCGTCACCCGGGTCGCACAGGACCTGACAGAGAGAAAAGAGGGCCTGCTTGGCTCCGTTGGTCAGAAGGATGTTGTCGGCATCGTATCCTTGGAAGGATTCGGCCAGGCGGCTGCGCAGAGCCGGCTCGCCGGGTACGGGGCCGTAACGGGTGTGCTGTTCAGCCAGAGCCTTTTGCGTGGCTGCGATGATCGGTTCGGGCGTGGCGAAATCAGGTTCACCGACGGCCAGGTTGATGACTTCGCGCCCCTGGCGGCGCAAGGTTTGGGCCAGGGCGGAGATCCGCGTAGTCGTGGATTCGCTGACCGAGCCGATGCGGGCGGAGAGCCGGGGGGCTTGCTTCAACATGGCAGCAAATCCCTTCCGCAACGGGCCTCCTGGCGCAGAACGCAATCGAGTAATACCAGGGCGGCCATGGATTCAACGATGGGAACTGCCCGCGGCACCACGCACGGATCGTGGCGCCCCTTGGCCTGCAGGACGGTGGGGCGGCCGCCGAAATCGACCGTGGATTGTTCACGTCCAATAGTGGCCGGCGGCTTAAAGGCTACGCGGAAGTAGACCGGTTCTCCGTTGGAGATGCCGCCCTGGATGCCGCCGCTGTAATTGGTCAGCGTGCCCAACCGGCCGGCTTTGGGAGTGTACGGGTCGTTGTGCCGGGAGCCGCGCATGCGCGTGCCGGCAAAGCCCGACCCGATTTCAAACCCTTTGGTGGCCGGAATGGACAGCATGGCGTGGGCCAGCAGCGCTTCGAGTTTGTCGAAGATCGGCTCGCCGAGACCGACCGGCGCGTTGCGGCAGACGCAGGTGATGACGCCGCCCAGGGAATCCCTGGCATCACGGGCGGCCTGGATGGCCGCCATCATCTTGGGCACGGCCGAGGCATCCGGACAGCGCACGCTGTTTTGGTCGACCCGCTCACGGGAAATGGCATCCATATCGATCATACCGGCATCCACAGCGCCCACTGTGCTCACCCAGGCCACGATCTGCAACCCGAAGCGTTCTGTGAGCACTTTTTCGGCAATGGCTCCGGCTGCCACCCGCCCGATGGTTTCGCGGGCGCTCGCCCGCCCGCCCCCGCTGGACGCGCGGATGCCGTATTTCATCTGATAGGTATAATCGGCGTGCGAGGGGCGCGGCACCTGCTCCATCTCCGCGTAGTCGCCGGGGCGTTGGTCGCGGTTGGGGACGAAGAGCCCGATCGGCGTTCCCAGCGTGCGGCCGTTTTCCACCCCCGACAAGATCGTCACCTGGTCGGCTTCCTGGCGCTCCGTGGTCAATTGACTCTGACCCGGCCGGCGGCGATCGAGCTGGGGCTGAATATCGGCTTCACTCAATGCCAGATTGGGCGGGCAGCCGTCCACGACCGCACCTACGCCGTTGCAGTGGGATTCACCGAAGGTTGATACGCGGAACAGTGTTCCGAAGATGCTGGACATGGGGCCTCCTGAAGGATGAAGGATGAGCCCAAACAGTTTTCCGGCAACGAACTCCTAAGAAGCACGATGATACCTTAATACGCGCTGCTTTTGAGAAAGACAGAATACTGGCATCCTTTTATTCTTCATCCTTTTTGATAAAGTTCCTCGAAAACCGCCCAGTAGTTGGGAAAGGATTTGTTCACGCAATTCTCGTCCGCAATTACGACTCCCGGCGTCTTCAGACCGGCGACTGCAAAGGACATGGCGATGCGGTGGTCGTTGTAGGTCTCGATCTCGGCTCCCTGGGGCAGGCCGCCGGTGACGCGCAGCTCATCCGGACCGCAGACGGCCTCGATGCCCATGCGGCCCAGTTGCTGCGATACGGCCGCCAGCCGGTCGCTCTCCTTGGCCCTTAAATGGGCCACCTTGCGGATGGTGGTGGTGCCCTGTGCAAAGGCCGCCACGACGGCCAACGTGGGCACCATGTCCGGCATGTGGCCCATATCCACCTCGATGGCCTTGAGATCGCCGCCGGTCACCGCGATACCGTCCGGTTCACACTCAACGCGGCAGCCCATTTGTGCCAGAACCGCGGCCAATCCCACATCACCCTGGCGCGAGTCTGGCCTAACCCCCTGGACTTTGACCCGCATCCCCGTGACGGCCGCAGCCGCCCAGAAATAGCCGGCCTGGGAACAGTCCGGTTCCACAGCATGGTCGCCGGCCCGGTAGGTTTGACCGCCCGGGACCTCAAAATGGGTGTAGTCTTTGCGCGCGGCGGTGATGCCGAAAAGTGACATGATATCAAGGGTCATGTCGATATAGGGCCTGGAGACCGGCCCCCTGCTCACGCTGATGAGCAGCCCCCGCGGCAGACAGGGCGCCGCCAGCAGCAGGGCGGACAAGTATTGGCTGCTGACGCCGCAATCAACCGAGGTGTGGCGGCCCGCCGGAGGTCCGCCGGTGATGATGATGGGTGGACAACCGTTGCCTTTTTGGGCGCGTGCCTGAATGCCCAGCTGCTGCAAACTGTCCAGCAGGGGTTGCATGGGCCGTTCGCACATGCGCGGGGAGCCGGTGAAGAGATAATCGCCCCGGCCCAGTATGGAAATGCCGCTGAGCAGGCGCATGGAGGTGCCCGAATTGCCCAGGTGGATGATGTCGTTGCAGGGTGCCAGTTTGCCCTTGGCGCCCTGGACAACCATTTCACTCCCGCGGTCCTCGCTTGAAATTCCCATGCGGCGCAGCGCGGACAGCGTCAGCAGCGTATCGTCACTGTGCAGTGGATTGACGATGCGGCAGGTTCCAGCGGACAAGGCGGCGGCAATCAACAAACGGTGGGTGTAGCTCTTTGATCCGGGCACCTGCACGGTTATGTCTTTTCTGACGGGCTTGGTTTGAATGCGGATCATGGGCCATCTTCCTATTGTTTGTTGATCTCCGATACCGGACGAACCGGTCCTCCTTTTTAACGTAGCGATGATTCCAAATCAAGCCCAACGGTAATGGGCTATGGCACGCGGTCGACGGCTGCGCGCAACTCCGAATAGCGCTTTACAATTCCCGATGAGTTTTGTTAGACATGGCTGTTGCAAAAACCGGCCTCTAGAGCGGCGGCCCGCTAAAGGGAGGACCGTGCCAACCCTGTGGAATGGGTGACGCGATGGCGCACAAAACTCATATGGCAGGTTCAATGCCATTCAGATATTCACCTGGTTAAGTAAAGGAGAAAGGCAGCTATGGCACAACTCATTACCGATCGCCGCGACATCGATTTTGTTCTGTTTGAACAACTCGATACCGAGGCCTTGCTGAAAGAGGAAAGGTACAGTGGTTTCACCCGCAAGACCTTGGATCTGATCATCAACGAGGCGCGCACCTTCGCTCTTAAGGAGCTTTTGCCCGTTTGCGCGGAAGGCGACCGCACCGGCGTCACTTTCGAAAACGGGGAGGTCAAGGTGCCGGCCTGCTTCCACCGCGCTCACAAACTCTATTTAGAAGGCGAATGGACCTCCTTGACCGAACCGGTGGAGCTGGGCGGCCAGGGATTGCCGCCGTCCGTGGCCCGCGCCGTGGCCGAATACATGGTGGGCGCCAATTACACCTGTGTCAATTATGCCAATTTTGGCCACGGCACCGGCAAGATGATCGAACTGTTCGGCACCCCGGAGCAAAAGAAGCTTTTCGTCAAGAAATTGTACACCGCCCAATGGACCGGTGGAATGCTGCTGACCGAACCCGAAGCCGGTTCGGACGTGGGGGCGCTGACCACCGAGGCCGTGAAGAACGACGACGGCACCTATTCCATCACCGGCACCAAAATCTTCATCACCAACGGGGAGCACGATCTGGCCGACAACATCATTTCCCCGGTATTGGCCCGCGTGAAGGGGGCTCCCGCAGGCACCAAGGGAATCTCGATCTTCATCGTGCCCAAGTATTGGGTCAACGCGGACGGTTCCCACGGTGCTCGCAACGACATCATCTGCACCGGCATTGAAGAAAAGATGGGCATTCACGGCAGCGCCTGCTGCACCATGTCGATGGGCAGCAAGGGGCAATGCCGCGGCTTCCTCTTGGGCGAAGAGAATCAGGGCATGAAAATCATGTTTCACATGATGAACGAAGCCCGTCTGGGAGTGGGGTTTCAAGCCTTTGTGCACGGCTCGGTGGCGTACCAGTATGCCCTGAACTATGCCCGGGAACGGATCCAGGGCAAGGATTTGACCGGCGGCAAGGATTCTCCCTCGGTGCCGATCATCCGCCATCCGGATGTGCGGCGCATGCTCATGTGGATGAAGTCTTACGTAGAAGGCCTGCGCAGCTTCATCTATTATACCGAAAGCCTTTTCGCCAGGGCCGTTCTTGCCTGCACGGATGAAGAGTGCACCTATTACAAGGGCCTGATCGATCTGTTCACGCCCTTGATCAAGGCCTTTTCCGCCCAGCGCGGCTTCGATGTAACCGTCCAGGCCATGCAGGTCTACGGCGGCGCGGGGTACTGCAAGGAGTTCCCCGTGGAGCAGCAGGTGCGCGACTGCAAGATCACCTCCATTTACGAAGGCACCGATGGCATTCAGGCGATGGATCTGCTGGGCCGCAAGATCGTTATGGACGGCGGCAAGGCTTTCGGCGACTTCCTCAAACAGATTCAAGCCACCATCGATATGGCCAAACAGAAGGATGACCTGGCCGGGCTGGCCCTGCAGTTGGAAAAAGCGGCCGGACGCATGGGCGAAGTGGCCGATATCCTGAGCCAAGCCGTTATGGGCCCCAATGTGAAACAGGCCTTTGCGCACGCCTTCCCCTTCCTCGAAGTGATGGGCGATGTCATCGTAGGCTGGATGCGACTGTGGCGCGCCGGCGTGGCCAGCGAAGCGCTGGCCAAAGGGGCCAAGGCCAAGGAACAGGACTTCTATCGCGGCCAGATTAAAACCAGTCAATTTTTCATTGAAACGGTGCTGCCCTGCACCATGGGCAAGCTGGAGTCCATCCGGCAGATGAGCAAGGCGGCAGTTGAAATGGATGAAGCCTGGTTCGGAAACTGATTCAAATGGTCCTCGTTCTGACCGCGGAGGCGGCTGCCCGGGCAACCGCCTCCGCTCCATGGCAAAGGCTGCACTTCCTGCCCAGAACGACTTTTTCCAGCAAGCAATTGGGAGGTACTATGGCCGGCAAGTTCGTCAGTATGCGCAATTTGAAATTCCTGTTGTATGAAGTTTTCGATACGGTGGCCCTCACCCGAAACCCTTACTACAGCCAGCACAATCAAAAGAGCTTCGATTTGGTGCTGGATGCGTCCATGAAACTGGCGCAAAAGATGCTTTTCCCCCTTTTTGAAGAGATGGATCGCAAAGCCCCCTACCTCGAAGATGGCCAGGTCAAGGTGCATCCTGCGGTCCGGGCCATCATGAAAGAGTTCGGCGAGGGCGGCTGGATCGGAGCGACATTCCCCGAAGCTTGGGATGGAGAGCAGTTGCCGGGCATCCTGCACTGCGCCTGCCAGTTGATCAAGTCTTCGGCCAACTACTCGGCCGGAGTTTATGCGGGACTGACCGCCGGAGCGGCGCGCCTGATCCACTCGTTCGCGGCCGAGCACCTGAAAACCACCTATCTGCCCAACATGATGGCCGGAAAGTGGCAGGGTACCATGGCCTTGACCGAACCCCAGGCCGGCAGCTCTCTGAGCGATATCACCACGACCGCCTACCCCACCGATAAGGGCCATTATCTGCTCAAGGGCCAGAAGGTGTTTATCTCGGCCGGCGATCATGACGGCGTAGACAATGTGGTCCACATGCTTTTGGCCCGCATCGACGGCGCGCCCCAGGGCGTCAAGGGCATATCGTTGTTCCTGGTGCCCAAAAAGCGGCCGGATGAAAAGGGCCGGCTGGTACCCAACGACGTCAGCGTTTCCCAGGTATTCCATAAAATGGGGTATCGCGGAGCGCCCATCACCGAGCTGAGCTTCGGAGACAAGGACGACTGCCGCGGTTTTCTGGTCGGCGAACCCAATCGCGGGCTCATGCACATGTTCCAGATGATGAACGAAGCCCGCATCGGCGTCGGGCTGGGTGCGGCAGCCATTGCCTCGGCCGCCTACTATGCCGCCCTTGAATACTGCCAAACCCGTCCCCAGGGGCGCAAAGTCGGTGCAAAAGATCCATCCGCACCGCAGATACCGATCATCGAACATGCCGATGTACGTCGCATGCTGCTGTTCCAGCGCGCGGTGGTGGAAGGCAGCGAAGGTCTGCTCATGCAGTGCGCTTTGTACGAGGATTTCCTCAGAACCACCCCCCCGGAAGAGCATCTCAAGTACGAGCTGTTGCTGGAACTGCTGACCCCGATGGCCAAAAGCTATCCGTCCGAAATGGGCATCTTGTCCACCAGCCAGGCCATTCAATGCTTGGGCGGGTACGGCTATTGCGAGGATTTCCCCGTGGAGCAGCATTTCCGCGATTGCCGCATCCATCCCATCCATGAGGGCACCACCGGCATCCAGGGCATGGATCTTCTCGGCCGCAAAGTGGTGATGAAAGAAGGCCGGGCCTTGGCCCTCTTTTTGGAAGAGGCGCGCAACAACATTGCCGAAGCGCGTTCGGTGGCGGGGCTCGAAGCGCTGTCGCAGAAACTCGAGGAGGCCCTGCAAACGCTTGAACAGGTTACCGGGCACCTGGTCGGATTGATCGGCAAAAGAGGGGTTGAGATCTTTCTCGCCGATGCCACCCTTTATCTGGAGATGTTCGGCATCATCGCAGTAGCCTGGCAATGGCTGCTGCAGGCCGCTGTGGCGCAGAAAGCCCTGCAGGGAAAGCCCAAGACAACCGACCTTCCTTTTTACCGGGGCAAGCTGGTGACCGCGCGGTACTTCTTCGCTTATGAACTGCCCAAGATCAAGGGGCTGTACCAGCGCCTGACCGACACCGATGCGCTGACGGTGGAGATGGACAGCAGCTATTTTAATGATTGATGGAGGTTGCTTTCGGGTCCAGCGTTCTTAGCGTTAGGGAACTACTTGAACAGCAAAGCTCGCCCGTCCGCTCGCGTTTGCCGGGAGGCCGGGCGAGTGTTACCAGCAAACGGCCTGCGGGGCTGCAGCGGTTTTACGCCACCCCGGCCAGCGCGGAATCTCCTTTAGAGGGTTTTTGGAAATTTTTGAAAGCATATCGACCTGGCTGCAGAACAATGAGGGCACCATCAGCATTCTCGCTATACTATCATCGCTTTTCTGGGTAGGCACGCTGATCGCCGCGCCGATCGTCATCATTGCTTTGCCGCCCGATTATCTGACCCGCAGGGAAAGGTTTTTTCCCGGAAATCCCACAACCTCTGTGTGGCGTTACCCCTACTTGGTTGCCAAGAACATTTTCGGTGTCCTGTTCATTCTCGCCGGCCTGGCCATGCTGGTCCTGCCCGGCCAGGGACTCCTCACGCTGGCGCTGGGACTGGCACTCATCAATTTTCCCAAAAAACACAGGGCCATCCGACGCATACTGGGACAAAGACGGGTACTGAGAGCAATCAACCGCCTGCGCGCCCGTGCGAAAAAACCGCCGCTGGTTCTATCCCAATCCTGAGCATGGTTTTCGCGCTGGCGATGAAGGCCGTCCCACCGGAAATCAGCTTCCCCCGACCTTTCTGCTCCTGAAGTATGATCACCTTTGCACGGCTTGACAAACAGGCGGGAGATTGGAATCATAGGCTTCCGCTTCCGGTTGCAACAAGGCCCAAATGCCGTTATTGTCGGGGAGCACGGGGGAGTTCAGGGATCCATGACAGACGGAGTCAGAAAAGAGGATTTTTACAATTATCATGTACCAAGCCTATCAACAGATACTGCCTTCCCTTCAAGCCTCATCCAGGCGCATCTGTCTGGCCTGCGGCGGCGAATTGCCCCGCCGTCACCGGCGTTATTGCGCTATGGCCTGCAGGCAGCAATTGATGGCTTCACTGAACCGGCGAACGGGTTTGCTCAGGGCCTTGAATACCCGCTATGCAACCTTCTATTTTACTGATTTTGCAATCGTCATGGACCTTTTGCCTTACGGCACGGAACAAATCTTCAGCTATATGCTGCCGCGCACTTTCGGTAAAAAGCCGGTGGACGATTTCTGCGATTTGTCCAATATTTTGGGGACAGAATGGTGGAATGAAAGAAACAGGACCAAAAAGCGCTACTTGGCCTCACAACGGGTATTGGATGGTGCCCGAAAGCCGGACCGCTCCAAGGAGACCGTTATCCCAGTCACTTTGGCTGTGCCGGCCGTGCGGGCCAGCAGCCTGATCACACTTGAGCTGCGACCCGATGAACTCAATGCGGCCAATCTGTACGGCTGTATCAAGCAGGCCTACCGCCGTCAGGTCAAGAAGCACCATCCCGACCTGGGCGGCGATGCCAAAGCCTTTGTCAAAATTCAAGAAGCCTACGAGAAACTTATGGACTGGTCCAGAAATCCCACCTACATCCACCGCAGCGGCTTTCCGGACAAATGGCTCTACGAGGGTGCCAACAATCGCTGGATTCAACCGGTCGCCCAGCGCAGAACGCGCTGACGCTTCCTCAATTAAAAAGATAGAATCAAATAGTCGGCCTCGGCAGTGGTAACGGTGTCGGGTTCGAAGAGACCTTCGGTTTCCGGCAAGACGACGATCAGGGGCAAGGCGTTGCGCTTGTGCACCTGCGTCGGAATACCCGGTTTGCGGGCGTGACCGCTGCCCGCCAGAAGAACCAACGTGGTATCTGGATGCTTCTTCAAATAGGCCAAGGCATTTTTGGCCATGGCCGTATCCCAGAGCAATTGGGCTTCGCAAAAATGTTCAAAGTCCATGCCGCCATGGGCATGCGCGCCATATGCCTTTTGAATGAATTTCCGATAGTGGGCGGTGACCTCGCAGGTGATGTTGTTCAAGCCCGCCTTCTGCCCCTCCGAAAGGGAATTGAACCCACGACGGGCGACTTGGCTGGAAACGCTCCGAGGAACGTTCAGACCAACCATGGGAATGTTCAGTTCGCGGGCAAACTGGAAAATGGGGCGGTACAACTCCCAGTCAAAATTCCAATTGTCCAGGTAAATGGATTCAAACGCCTGCTCCAGCAGCTCGCCTGCCACCCAGCGGTCCAGATCAGCCTGGCTTTCCTGTCGGAACATTTCCAAGCCGATAGCCACTGGTATGCCCGCTTCATGCAGGGCCTTGATGATGGCCAATTGGGCATGATGATGCCGCTTGCTGGCATGATGTTCACCGACCACGACCACGCGCCCTCGTTTCAAAGCCTGCACTGCGTACTGATCCGCGAGAACGCGGCGGCTTTCAAGATCGTAAAGCCGCAGGGAATCGGTGCGTAGCGTGGATCGGCAGCCCATCAACAGGATGACCAGGCAAATCGCCGAAACGAGGATTGTCTTCATGGACTCACCTGATGAAGGGTGGGTTGAAGCTGCCGGAATCAGCATACGACCAATCTAAGCGCCAGCGGCCAATATGTCAAAAGGCCGCAAAAGCGGCAGGCTTCCGGGACCGGAAAGTTGCTGACAACCGATCGGCCGGCTCTCGGGGGAACCATTGCAAGCAGTGCAATATCATTTGATTTGATCAATGCTTATTCGTTAAAAGGATTATGTCTGCCTCCAATTCCCGGAAGCAGAACACAGGAGCGCCCATGAAGCCGTTTTGGCTGGATAAAAACCTGGCTCAACTAACCCCTGCCCAGTGGGAGGCGCTTTGCGATGGTTGCGGACGATGCTGCCTGGAGAAACTCAAGAATGCCAAAACAGGCAAGGTTCAGTATACCTGGGTGGCCTGCTACCTGCTCGACATCGAGACATGCCGCTGCACGGACTACTCCTTGCGCCACCTCCTGGTGCCGGACTGCATCGAGCTCAGGCCCGACACCATCGCGCGACTGGGCTGGATGCCCAGGACGTGCGCCTATCGCTTGGTAGCTGAAAACAAAGCCCTGCCTGCCTGGCATCCATTGGTCAGCGGCGATCCGAATTCGGTACACTCCTCCGGGATCTCCGTTCGCAACAGGGCCATATCCGAGCAGCTCGTTCATCCGGATGATCTGAACCGGTATCTCATAAAAGAGCGGCTTTAAAAGGCTGCACCTATCGTTTTCAGTCTCGCATCGTGCAGAAAAGAAGCCCACTGGTTCTCAAATGGCGTCCCTGTCTGCGGCTCTGCGCCCCGGAAATTTTTGGCGGTCTCTCCTTTGCGATTATTTCGAATCAAGCACAAGATCACATGGTCGCCTGGTAGGTGTTGATATCGGTGGTCAAAAACGCGCTGCTGCCGTAAAGCTTGGGCGCCAATTCGGGCCAACCGGAACGGTACATGGCATTGAACACTTTTTGGAACATGATTTCCAGCAGCTGATCCAGAGGCAGGGTTGCACCGGGTGAAGCGAGCGTTGCCTTGGCGCGACACGCGACTTCCAGGCGTATTTTCAATTTTTCCAGAAGCTCAAAATAGAGTAATATCTGACCCTGCTGGCTCTGGCCGCTTTCTGCTTCCTGGATCAATTTATTGCGCATCTGCCCTATTTTATCGGCTGAAGCCTTTTTGAGGAAGTGGCGCTTGTCGCCGCTGTTAAAGAACGTTTGGTCGGCCACGGCCTTGCCGATGGTGGTTTCAAGTTCATGGATCTCGCTCTTGAGGGCAGGGGCGATATCGCCGGCAAAATCCGCCGGGATGGAAACGTCCACAAGGCTGAGTATTGCGGCATACTTGGCCGTGCCGGACTGAAACTCGGCCACGGCGCTGTTCCAAAATAACCGCTGGATCCGGGCCACCTCCTCCTGAATATCCGCTCCAGCCGGATCGAGTATCTTCAGGCGATTCAGGATTTCCGGAAAAACATGCGCCGTCATGGCAAAGAGGTTTTCTCCGGTTGCAGTTCTGTAAAGAATGGCGATGGTCGCAAACCAGTCCTGAAGGTGTAAAATGGCCGGCAGATCGTCATAGATCTCCAGCAATATGACATTGGGCATCAGGTGCGCCGGCGTCGCGTAAAGGGGCGTTCCGGCCAACTGCGGTTGCGCAATGAGCACCGGGTCCTCGGCATCGAAGAAAACGGCTGTTTCCACGTCGATCAACCCGATGGAAAATTTCTCGCGGTCATTCAGAAACGCAGGGTACTCATCCGGATTGCCGGCCACGAAAAGATTTTCGGGTTTCAAATCGCGCAAGGCCAATTTATTGCGGCCGATCCAGACCAGCAAGTCCAGGATATTGGAACACAGATTTTCAAGTTGACACCGGTACTGCGAAAAGCGTGTCTTGCGGATATACTCTGACAGGTGCCGGCGATAACTGTCCACCTGGCGCCGGTTGGCCTGGACCACTTCACTCAGCAACTGATTGGCCTTGGTGACGACCTCGGCCGGCAAATCGTAATCTTCGCGCCGAATGGTTTCCCCGGCCATATGGCTCAAGAACCATTGTTTGAGATGATAGGCGTGCACTTTTTCCCCGACACCGGCTTGATCGATCAAATGGCGCAATCCGCCCTCACAGCGGTAATAGGCTTCCTGAAGCGCATGACACACGCTGCCGGCTTCTTCCCCATATCGAGAGACAAAGCCGTGATGGTCCCACATCAATTCGGGATGCTGACGGGCCTCCGCAATCAGGTGTCCATAGCCGCTGTGTATCTCTTCCAGGGTCGTGCTGAGAAAGAAGTGCTTGGCCAGGTCCATGAAAAAAGCGAAGGAATCGTCGATTTTCAGATATTCCTGAAACTCGGGATTGGTTTCCAGCAGCCGGGCATATTGGGCTTCCAGCCGATCTTCCGACAGGTGCTCGCTTTCCGCGAAGCAGTGGACCGCCTTCAATATCACCGACACCTTGGGAACGATGCATAAACGCGGCGCCAGGCGCTCCACGATACGGGCCTCGGCCGCGATCTGGCGCTTGTAATCGCTGAATCTGACCAGAGGGGCGGCAGGAATCTTAATGACCATGTGGGTGTCGAATATCACGTAAAAACATCGGCTGCGGCTGCCGCCGCCCTGTCCCAGCAAGCCGATGGACATCCGCCGGGAGACCCATTCGCCATTGTGCAGAATGCGTATCTCATAGGTTTCATCGGGGCAGGTGGTTCTTCTCTCGACGCGCACAATCTGGGCGGGTGCATCCGAGTCGGCGTTTTGCTGACTTTTAAACAGCTGCAGAAAAAAGCGCAGCACCTGCACCTGCTCGGACAGTTTGCCGGACGCTTTGGGCGTTTTTGATCTGCTGAGCGGTCGGATCGCGGCATCCGCAAGCCGCGCGGGTGCCCGGGGGCCTGCGGCGCCCGGGGCAGCCACGCTGGTCTTCCTGCGGCGGGGACGCAAAAGCATGCCGAGGACGATCGCCACGATTAAAACCGGTGCCCCGATGACCCATCGGGCATACAGTTGAACCGCCTCTGCATTGACATCCAGCCACGCGCGGATCGAGGCATTCAGGCGCCAAAGCCGGAAATTTTCCGGAAGACCGGCAGCGGACGGGAGCAGGCCCTCCGGATGCGTCTCGGTTACCCGGGGGGGTAAACCCAGCCCACCGTCAGAGCCCAACGAGATGCTTGCCCCGAGAAACAGCAGCAGCAACCAGGTCAATGGAAGAACGGCACGCACCCTTTGCTTGAAGGGTCTTTTCATGATCAGATCGACTCTTTTGCGAAACGGGGTCACTGCCGATGGTCCGGTCACAAAAATTGACGCTTTCAGACAACCACGGACGACGGCGCACAGCAGAATAAATAGGTTTGACAACCTATCGTGCCTGCTTTAAATTTCCATGCAAAAATCAGACCATTAAACGGGAGGATTCAAGGAGACACTATGCGCTTCGACAAATTCACGATCAAATCCCAGGAACTGATCCAGAATGCGCAAAACTTGGCCGGTCGGCACAACCATCAGCAAATCGAACCGGAGCACCTGTTGAGCGCCATGCTGGCCGAAAAAGAGGGTGTCGCCAGAGCGATTCTGCGCAAGCTGGGGGTTTCCCCGGAGGCCATTGCACAGGAGGTGCTGGTGGCACTGGATCGTATGCCCAAAGTCACCGGTGCCACAGGAGAGGGCTATCTTTCCCCGCGCGCCAAAGCCGTTCTGGAAGGCGGGTTCGGCGAAGCCGATAAAATGAAAGACGAGTATGTCAGCATTGAACATCTCCTGCTGGCCCTGATGGAGGACAAAGGCGGCGATGCCCGCCGGATCTTGCAGCGCTACGGGGTCACCCGGGAGGCCGTGCTCAAAGTGCTCCTGGAGATCCGCGGCTCCCAGCGCATCACCGATCCCAACCCCGAAGAGAAATACCAGGCCCTGGAAAAGTTCAGCCGGGATTTGACCGGTCTGGCCCGCTTGGGCAAGATTGATCCGGTGATCGGGCGCGATGACGAAATCCGGCGCATCGTGCAGGTGCTCTCGCGGCGCACCAAGAACAATCCTGTGCTGATCGGCGAGCCGGGAGTAGGAAAGACCGCGATTGTAGAGGGTTTGGCGCAGCGTATCGTGGCGGGGGATGTCCCCGAGTCGCTGAAAAACCGGCGCTTGGTGGCGCTGGACATGGGGGCGCTGATCGCCGGGGCCAAATACCGCGGTGAATTCGAGGACCGTCTGAAGGCCGTGCTCAAGGAGGTGGAAAAGGCCGAAGGCGAAGTGATTCTCTTTATCGACGAACTGCATACCCTGGTCGGTACCGGCGCCGCCGAAGGAGCCATGGACGCCTCCAACATGCTCAAGCCCGCCTTGGCCCGCGGAACCCTGCGCTGCGTCGGGGCCACCACCATTAATGAATACCGCAAGCATATCGAAAAGGATGCGGCCCTCGAACGGCGCTTCCAGCCGGTGCTGGTCGTCGAGCCCACCGTAGAGGATACCATCTCGATTTTGCGCGGGCTGAAGGAAAAGTATGAAGTGCATCACGGTGTGCGCATTAAGGATTCGGCCATTGTCGCCGCCGCAGCCTTGTCGGACCGCTACATCGCAGACCGTTTCCTGCCGGACAAGGCCATTGACCTGATTGACGAGTGCGCCTCCAAGCTGCGTATCGAGATCGACTCCATGCCGGTTGAAATCGATGAGGTGCAGCGCAAGATCACCCAGGCCGAGATCGAGCGCCAGGCGTTGAAGAAAGAGACGGACGCTGCCTCCAGGGAGCGCCTGTCCAAATTGGAAAACGACCTGGAAGAGCTGCGCGCGGCCCTGGCGCAGATGAAGGCCCATTGGGATCAGGAAAAACAATTGATTGAGGCCATTCGCAAGATCAAGGAAGAGCAGGAGCAAGTCGGCACCGCCCAGCAGAAAGCGGAACGCGAAGGCGACCTGGCCCGCGTGGCCGAGCTGCGCTACGGCCGGGCCATCGAGCTGGGCAAGCAGCTCGAAAAAACCCGCGGTGACCTGACGGCATTGCAAAATGAACGCAAAATGCTCAAAGAGGAGGTCGATGACGAAGATATCGCCGAGGTGGTCTCCCGCTGGACCGGTATTCCGGTCAGCCGCATGATGGAAAGCGAGCGCGAAAAGCTGGTGCGCATGGAAGACCGGCTCAGCCGGCGCGTTATCGGCCAGGACCGCGCGATTCAGGCGGTCGCCAACGCCGTGCGCCGCGCACGCTCAGGGCTGCAGGATCCCAATCGCCCCATCGGCTCGTTTATCTTCCTGGGTCCCACCGGTGTGGGCAAGACCGAATTGGCCAAGGCGCTGGCCGAGTTCATCTTCGATGACGAACAGGCCCTGGTGCGCATCGACATGTCCGAGTACATGGAAAAGCATTCCGTGGCGCGGCTGATCGGTGCGCCTCCGGGCTATGTGGGTTACGAGGAAGGCGGCTATCTGACCGAGGCGGTGCGCCGCAGGCCCTATTCGGTGGTGTTGTTCGATGAAATCGAGAAGGCCCATCCGGAGGTTTTCAACGTGCTGCTGCAGATCCTGGACGACGGCCGCATGACCGATGGCCACGGCAAAACAGTGGATTTCAAAAATACCATCATCATCATGACCTCCAACGTGGCCAGCCAGTGGATTCAGGAACTGGGCACCCAGCAGCGGGCCGAAATGGAGCGCCGCGTCACCGAGGCTCTCAGGGCACAGTTCAAGCCGGAGTTTCTTAACCGCATCGACGAGACCATCATCTTCTTCAACCTGAGCGAAGAGCAGATCGGCAAAATCGTGGATATCCAACTGCAGCGGCTGGCCCGGCGCCTGGCCGATCGCAAGATTGCCTTGGAATTGTCCGAGGCGGCCAAACGCCTGATTATTGAGCGCGGGTATGATCCGATCTACGGAGCCCGCCCCTTGAAACGGGCTGTCCAGCAGCTCCTTGAAAACCCGCTGGCCCTGGAAATTCTTAAAGGCAATGTGCTGGAGGGATCGAGGTTGCGCGTTGATGCAGGTAATGATCAACTGGTATTCACAACCTTATCGTAGGGTTCATGATCGCATTTCGGATCGGACCCATCGGAGTCTACTTAAACATCGGTCGACAGCAGCTCTTCTTTGGGATCCCTGGCCTGTATTCTGGCCACATAGGCCGGGGTATCCTCTCTGGCGAAGATACCTTCTTCGGTAACCAGGTAGTCCACCATTTCAAGATCGACCATGTCATGCGAATAGGTGGTCAATATATAACTGCAGCTGTCTTCGATTTTTGCGACCCGCTTTTCATTAATACACTGATCTTCCGATTTTCCGTGCGAAAATTTGAGCGTATTGGCAAACAGATACACCGGAATGCCGTGAAAATGGCACAGGCTGGCGATATTGGCGGTGCCGGCGGCGCAGATCACTTTAAGATCATGGGTGATGGACAGCGCCCCGGTAAACATCTTGTCAGCCTGGCCGATATAATGGCTCAAGGAAAATTCGGGCACGGTTTCCAGCTCAATGCGCGACCGCATCAGGGAATTGATCAATTTCTTGGTTTTGATAAAATCCTGCTTGAGCACGATCACCTTGATCCTTTTTTCCATCACCTCTTTGGCCAAGGCAATCATGTTCATCACGTCACCGCTGGCGGTATGCATGATGATGACATCGCCATCTTGAATACAGGTCAAGCCCCACTGAATGATCCGGCCGACCTTGTTCTGAAGCCGCTCATGTTTGTTTTTAAGGCTTTCCACGGCCCGGCGCCGCACTTCATCCAAGCTGCTTTCGAAATGCGGCTCCATTTCAAGTTCGAACTCTTCAATTAAGTGAATGAGCGGGATGATCTTGGGGCGGGTGTTTTTGATGGCGTCGGCCAGTTCCAGGTACTGCTCGCGAAAATCGCCTGGAGTAGAAACTTTCAATTCCCCCACGGATTTAATGAAAGCTTCAAGAGCCAGCATGCTGGCGCGCGAGGAACCAATCAGATCCTCATGGTCGCGGATCAGCCGGCACAAAATAGTTCGGTCTTGTTCATTGCTGGTCATGCTCGACTACTCGCTTCCCGTTGCCCGGCCCCCGGTACTGCTTGCCCGTTACCGTAAGACTTTCTTGGAAGAAGTGGGTCCTCGTTTGAACAACTCACCAACGCCGGGAGCCGCGGCTGACTAAAGCGTCAACCTCAAATAAATCAGCAAATAAATCGACGACACGATCAGGGTGATGATCGTCACCGCCAAGCTGAACTTCATGAACTCCAGAAAGGTGATCTCGACCCGGAATCGTTTGGCCATCCCCACGCTCACTATATTGGCCGAGGCGCCGATCATGGTGAAGTTGCCGCCCAAGCAGGCGCCCAGGGCCAAGGCCCACCACAATATGTTATGCGGAATCGGCGTGGTTTCCAGAATTAACCGGACGATGGGGATCATGGTGATGGTAAAAGGAATATTATCCAGAAAACCGGAAGCGATTCCGGAAACCCATAGCACCATCAGCACGAGCACATACGGATTATCGCCTGCCCTCAGGAAGATATTGCGCGCGATCCATTCGATCACCCCTTTTTCTTCCAAAACGCCCACCAGGATAAAGAGACCTGCAAAAAAGAGCAAGGTGCTCCATTCGATCTCTTCGAGCATATGCTCCACATTGACGCGCGTGATGACAAACAACACCATGGCCACGAGCATGGCAACGACACCTGGAGAGAGCCTGGTGATGGTCTGGGTGACAAAGAGCGCTATGGCCAGCGCCAGACAGCCCAGGCTTTTGGTCAGAAAGAGCGGATCAATCTTGATGTCCAGAAAATCGTGCCGGATTTTGGCCAAGAGGAGCTGCACCGAGAACAATTTTTCCAAATTGGTGTCGATGGGTTTGAATTTGGATCGGTTGGCCGCCCAGATTAAAATAAGGCCGGCCACAAAACAAACCAGGACCGGCGGCGTAAGGTTCAAGATGAATTGGTTGAACGTCAGGCCCACTTTGGACCCGATGATGATGTTGGGCGGATCGCCGATCAGTGTGGCCGTGCCACCGATATTGGAGATCACCGCCTGGCTGATGACGTACAACTTGGGGTCCAATCCCATGCCGGAGGTCAGTTCGATCACGATCGGAACGATGATCAAAACGGTCGTGACGTTGTCCAGGAAGGCCGAAAGCGTCGCCGTCACCACCGAAAAAAGCACCAGAATTTTAAGCGGGCTGCCCTTGGTCAGTTCGGCGATCTTGACCGAAATGATGGTGAAAAAACCGGATTTGCGCAGGATGGCCACGATGGACATCATGCCCAGCAAGAGCATGATGGTCTCAAAATCGATGTATCCGGCCGCCTGTTCTTCCGAAACCACATGCAGCGCCAACAGAACCATTACACCCAACAAAGCGGCAACAGCTTTATTGACCAGTTCGAATGAGATCACGGCGTAGACCATCACAAAGACAATGATCGCAATGAGGGCGTCGTGCATGGTGGTTTAACTTTCCGAGTTTTTTAAAACTGTGTACTAAACCAATCCTTTCAGATATTTATAAGATGCTTAGGTATACCGTTTAATGCTTGGGGTGTCAATGCAATAGGTGTTGTCAATACCGGCATACCTTTGTAAAGTAAACCGCATTGCGGCCGCAGGGGCAACGCCCCCAAGTCTTTTCGCTTGCGTTTACGTCCAAAGGCTTATCTTTATGGGCATGACGACCAAGGAACGATTAAGGCGATTTTACGCTCAGTTCACGAGCGAAGATCATGTTCTGATTCCGATCGTCGCCGACCCGGATGCTATCGCCAGCGCCATGACCATCAAGCGGTTGTTGTGGCGCAAGGTGGCCGTTGTCACCATCTCCAATCTAAACCTGATTGAGCGCACCGACAATCTGGTGCTCATCCGCTTGATCGGCGTAGCCATGACCCCCTTCCACAAGATCGATCTCAAACGGTTCAATCGCATCATCCTGGTGGATGCCCAGCAGGATCATCACAAGATGCTGTCGGAGCTCAAACCCGACGTAATCATCGACCATCATGCGATCACATCACCCAGCCAGGCGCCCTTTACGGACATCCGTCCAAAATACGGAGCGACGGCAAGCATTCTGGTCGAATATCTGCGCGCTGCCAAAATCAAGCCCTCGGCCAAATTGGCCACAGCGCTTTATTTTGCCATCAAAACCGATACCAGCGACTTTGAGCGCAACACCCAGATGGAAGATCTGCAGGCATTTCAGTTTGTGTTTCGTCTGACCAACATCGCCCTGGCCCGCCGGATCGAAAATGCGGAAATCCGGCGCGGGTTTTTAAAATTCTTCAAGCAGGCCCTGGATGAGGTGCATATCCGCAAGGGTCGTGCTTTTGTCCACCTGGGTGTGATTTCCAATCCGGATGTATGTGTTCAGATTGCCGATTTCCTCATGCACATCGACTCCGTCAATTGGAGCATCGTTTCGGGCGTGCATCAACGCAAGCTCGTGATCATTTTGCGCAATGACGGCATTCGCAAGGATGCCGGCAAGTTGGCCAAGCAAAGTTTCGGCCGCTGGGGTCCTGCCGGCGGCCACAAAAGCGCCGCACGGGCCGAATTACCGCTGGAGAACCTGGAACCGGAAACCACTGCCGCGGACAACCGCAAACTCTCCCGTTGGGTTATGCAGCGCTTGAAGAAGGCAGCGGTACCGCTCAATGAATGAACAAAAAAGCGAAAACCTTTCGCTGAAAAAACGCCATGGCGAGATGACCTATGAAGGTGACCATTTTAGGATCGGGAACCTGCGTGCCCCGGCTGGATCGCAGCGCCTGTGCAGCCGTTGTGGAAACCGGCGGGGCCAAGATCCTCCTGGATTTGGGCCCGGGCACAGTGCGCCGGCTGCTGCACTGCGGGATTTCCATTTTTGATTTGACCCACATTTTTCTGAGCCATTTTCATCCAGACCATACGGCCGAATTGGTTCCATTGCTGTTTGCCACCAAGTACCCGGACGAATCGGCGCGCCAAGGCGTGTTGCATCTGCTGGGCGGATCCGGATTGAAGCGCTTTTACAAGGGATTGCAGGCTGCCTACGGCGACTGGATCGTTCTCCCGCGAGGGCAGTTGGCGCTGCGTGAAATCGATACGCTGGCCGGAGAGACCATTTTTACAGATGATTTCACCTTGACCGCCCGGCCGGTCCAACACCGGCCCGAAAGTCTGGCCGTGCGCATCAGTGAACCTGCTGGAATATCCGTGGCTTACTCCGGCGATTCCGATCCATGCGAGGCTCTGATCGAAGTCGCCCGGCGGGTGGATCTTTTCATCTGTGAAGCCGCCATGCCCGACGAACACAAAGTCCCGGGTCATATGACCCCCTCCCTGGCCGGTCGGATAGCCGCTCGGGCCGAGGCCAAACGCCTGATCCTGACCCATCTCTATCCCGATTGCGACGGCGTGGATATTGTCAAACAGGCCGCACAAACGTATAAAGGACCGGTGGTGGCGGCCGAA
This sequence comes from Desulfobacteraceae bacterium, assembly GCA_003599575.1. GTDB lineage: Bacteria > Desulfobacterota > Desulfobacteria > Desulfobacterales > Desulfosarcinaceae > Desulfatitalea. The sequence continues at coordinate 27,214 of QZKV01000025.1, forward strand.
GATCTGATGACTTTTACACTTTAGTCGAAATAAGAGCAGGAAAACCGATGCGATTTTATCCCATCTGTCTGGATATCAAAAACAGGCCCTGTCTTGTGGTGGGCGGGGGACAGGTGGGTACGCGCAAGGTCAAAACGCTGCTGACCTGCGGTGCACGGGTGACCGTGGTCAGCCCGGAGGTGACGCCGGAGCTGTCGAAACTGGCCGCCCGGGGCCGCATCGGGTTGAAACGGCGCGCCTACCGCAGCACCGATCAGGAAGGCGTATTTCTGACCATCGGCGCAACCGACGATGCGACGCTCAACCACCTGATTCACCGGGATGCCGAACAAGCCGGCCGGTTATGTAACATCGCCGATCAGCCCCACTTATGCAATTTCGTCCTGCCTTCCGTGATCCAGCAGGGCGATCTGATGATCGCCATCTCAACATCGGGAAAAAGCCCGGCTTTTGCCAAATACCTGCGCCGGCAAATGCAGACCCAATTCGGCCCTGAATACGGCATTTTACTGGACTTGATGGGCACCGTCCGACGCCGCCTGCTGCAGAACGAACACGCCCCGGAAGCTCATAAGCCTTTGTTTGAAAGGCTGATCGCCGAAGGGTTGCTGGAGATGATCCGCCTGGATCAGCGCACCCGGATCAATGCCCTGCTGGCGGAAGTATTGGGAGCCGGATTCATCTATGAAGAGCTGATGGAAAATCATGGCAGCGGCAATTCCACCGATGAGGCCGATGGGCCATGAGCCCGTTGATTTCAGATTTGAAATTTCACATTTTAAAGCATAGGTAAGACTGCAAACCTGTTCAAATCTCTCAATCTCTCAAATTTCACATTTCAAATTTCACATTTCAAATCTGAAATCTGAAATGTGAATTCACAGAGGACCTCCATGCAGATTGTCGTTGTTTTGGCCATCCTGTTATACATGCTCAGTGCCGCGGCTTATTGTGCGTATTTGTTCCTGCAACGCGAGTTTTTGCAGAAAGCCGGCCACATTCTGCTCTCCCTCGGCTTTGCCTGTCAGACCGCGGTCATCGGTTGGGCGTTCATCGATACGGGTCATGTGCCGGTCAATAACCTTCATGAGACCTTGTCGATCGTGGCCTGGGCGCTTGTCGGGTCCTTTCTGGCGCTCAACGCCCGGTTCCATTTACGGGTCCTGGGAATTTATACCGCGCCCCTGGCGGCTTTCATCTTGCTGGCCGCCATCCAATTCCCCCGCGAACCGCTCCAGCCCGAAAACATGCTGCGGGGCATATGGCTGACGGTGCACATCATCACCATTTTTATCGGCGATGCGGCCTTTGCACTGGCCGCCGGCATCGGCGTGCTTTACCTGCTTCAGGAGCGCAACATCAAAGCCAAGACACGCGGTTTTTTCTTCAAGCGGCTGCCATCGCTGGATTTGCTTGACACCACCGCTTATGCATGTATTGTCGGGGGTTTTACAATGCTGACCATCGGCCTGATCTCAGGTATGGTTTATGCTAAAATTTTATGGGGCCGCTTCTGGGCCTGGGACCCCAAGGAGGTCTGGTCGGCTGTCACCTGGATTTTTTATGCGGTGCTCCTGCACGAACGGTTGGCCGTGGGCTGGCGCGGGCGCAGGGCCGCCGTTATGGCCATAGTGGGATTCGCGGTGTTGTTGTTCACCTTTTTTGGCGTTAATTTCCTGCTTAAAGGGCATCATGGGCAATTTACCCAATGGTGATCCAAGCCAAAGAGGATGATTGCAGCGGGTCTGAACACGACTTCCATTACAATTCAAGGCCTTTGGAAAAGCATGGATAGGATATTTCTCATCGGTCTGAACCATAAAACCGCACCGGTCGAAGTCCGGGAGTGCTTGGCATTTTCGGAGAGCGATTGCCGCTGCGCCCTGGCCGAGCTGTGCGCCGCGCCGTCCATTGAAGAAGCCATTCTTTTTTCCACCTGCAATCGGGTAGAACTGCTGATATGCGCCGAGAACGCCTCGGTCGCCATACCTGCGGCCAAGCAATTTTTAGCCAATTCCAAGCGGCGGCTTCTTTCGGAGTTTGAATCCGCCCTCTATCTGCATCAAGGCGAAGGTGCGGTACGGCACCTGTTCCGTGTGGCGGCCAGCCTCGATTCAATGGTCCTGGGAGAACCGCAGATCCTGGGCCAGGTCAAATCGGCCTACCGTGTGGCCACCGAACAAAAAAGCTCCGGGGTTATTCTCAATCGGTTGTTGCACCGCACCTTTTTCGTGGCCAAACGGATCCGAACCGAAACAGGCATCGGCGATAACGCCGTAAGCGTCAGTTACGCTGCCATCGACCTGGCGCGCAAAATTTTCGGCGCACTGGACGGCAAGCAGGTACTGCTGATCGGAGCCGGTGAAATGGCCGAACTGGCGATCGAACACCTGATCCGCCACCGCGCCGACCATATCGTGGTGGCCAACCGGACATTTGAAAAGGGAGTTGCGCTGGCGGCCCACTACAAGGGCACGGCCATCCGTATGGAGGAGCTGCCGGACTATCTCAGCCGGGTGGATATCATTATCAGCTCCACCGGATCACCCGATTATGTGCTGCGCGCGGCGGATGTCAAAACAGCCATGCGCCATCGCCGCAACCGGCCGCTGTTTTTCATCGATATCGCCGTGCCGCGCGATATCGACCCCAGAATCAACAAACTAAACAATGCCTACGTCTATGACATCGATGATCTCAATGCGGTGATCGAGGAAAATGTCGAAGACCGCCGCCGCGAGGCGATCAAGGCCGAACGCATCATCGACGAGGCGGTGATCCAGTTCGGGCAATGGTATGAGGGCCTGGCGGTGATTCCGACCATCAAGGCGTTGCATGCCAAAGTCAGAAGCGTGGCTGAGGCGGAAGTCCGCAAAACCGTCAGTCACCTGGAGCACCTGTCCGCCGAGGACCGCAAAGCCATTGAACGGATGACGGACGCCATGATCAAGAAGATTTTGCATGATCCGACCCAATACCTTAAAAGCAACGGATGCCGCGGGGACCGCTCGATTTCACTGGATGTGGCCCGCAAACTGTTTAAGTTGGAAGAGTGATGGGGTTTGGTTGAATGGTTACTTCGTCAAATCGATGCGGTAAGCTGCGGGCACCGATGAAAACGATAGATTCATTGTCGCTTGACGATTCAATCCGATCAAGGAGGACACGAATTGAAAAAGATCGCTTTTTTGTTTCCCGGCCAGGGCTCCCAAAGAGTGGGCATGGGGCAGGATCTCTACCAGGCCGAGCATGCGGTTCAAACGCTGTTTGCGGCCGCGGATTCAGCCACGGGGCTGCCCATCACCAGGCTCTGTTTTGAAGGCCCGATGGAAGAATTGACTCAGACCGTCAATTTGCAGCCGGCCATAACGGTGGTAAACCTGGCTTGTCTGGCCGTCATTGAAAAAGGTGGTCTTAAACCACACGTGTGTGCCGGGCACAGCCTGGGTGAATACAGCGCATTGCATGCCGCCGGGGTGGTATCGGCCGAAGATTGCCTCAAATTGGTTCACAAACGCGGCCAGCTCATGCACCGCGAAGCCATCCGCAATCAGGGCGCCATGAGCGCAGTGGTCGGCTTGACCATTGAACAACTGGAACCGATTGTCGGTCAGGCGAAAGCCAACGGGGTCGTGGGAGTGGCCAACCACAACAGCCTCGACCAAGTCGTTCTTACCGGTGAGCCCGCGGCCGTCCAGGCGGCCGGCGATGCCGCTGCCGCAGCCGGCGCACGGGCGATTCCCTTGAAGGTCAGCGGCGCGTGGCACAGCCCGCTGATTAAAGGCGCCGAGGAGGAATTTCGAATTTTTATGGAAAGTGTATCCTTCCAGGCGCCGCGATGTCCGGTGGTTCACAATGTTACCGCCGATACGGCCGCTGCTCCGGATCAAATCAAACCGCTCATGGTGCGTCAATTGTGCAACCCGGTGCGCTGGTATGATTCCATGGTGAAGATGGTGCGCAGCGGGATTGAGGTCTTCGTAGAAATAGGCCCCGGCAAGGTGCTCACCGGATTGCTGAAAAAGGTTTTGCCGGCCCAAAGCGGGGTCCGGGTCTACAACGTCTCGGACCTGAAGTCCGCCCAGGCATTCATGCAGGAGCAAGCCTGAATACCGTTGGCCCATTTTCCCGCGCGCCCCGGGGTCCTCTCCCTGGTGCTATATCGGGCATGTGTCGGCTCAGGGGGAATCGGTGTTTACCGATGCTCCCCTGCCTGCCTCCGGGTTTGCGGTAGAATCGCCATATCCAAAAAGCGGGGGGCCCATTCGTGGCCGGCTTGATCGGCACCATCTTCTTGCGGCCACTGGCGCCGCCATCCAAAACAGGCAACGAACCCACTTGCCAACGGTTGAGGGAGCTAATCTTCCGGCTCCACCCAAAGGATATGATCTTTGTTGATGAATAGAATTTTACCGCTGCCGCCGCTGTACTGGACATCGGTCATAACCACGAACTGTCCCTTTTGAGTTGTGAAAAGCTCCGAAATGCGCTGGTTGGGCGCGATGTTCACTTTGCCCTGGAAGGTGGTCCCGTCAACGATCTTTACGGTTACAGTACGGTATTCGGTTTCGAATTTTGCCATTGATTTTCCTTTCGTCCAACTTATTTTCTCACTTTATTATCCGTCTTATGGTCCCAAATCTTAAGCGATGCGGAAAGTTGGTTCCGGAGATGGCAGCGCCGGACGTCCCGAAACCAAAGTTCCTTGAAAAATAGTCTCAGTCGCAAGAAGAGGACAAGCGGCAATGCAAGAATAGCGGCATAAAACTTGCTTTCTTCCGGGGATCCAGATGCCGGTTTGCCGATGTTTTTGCTTTACACAGGTGATTGTAGTGTGTTATCAAAGCGTTTTTTAACTGGCCAAAACCAAATGCTCAAAGAGAGTTGCCTATGAAGAAAAAAGATATCAAATACTTTGAGGACTTTTTGCGCGACCGCCTCCAGGAGCTGTTGAGTCAGGCCGACGATACCGTTTCAGGGATGACTGAGCAGAAAGAAAATTTTCCCGACCCAACCGACCGGGCCACATTGGAGTCCGACCGCAATTTCATGCTGCGCATCCGGGATCGAGAACACAAGTTGATCAAAAAGATCAAAAAGGCACTCGAACGGATCGAAAACGGAACTTTCGGCATCTGTGAGTCCTGCGGCGAGGAAATTTCAATCGAGCGGCTTAAGGCCCGTCCGGTTACCACTCAGTGCATTGAGTGCAAAACCAAAGAGGAGGCTTTTGAAAAGGCCCTTGGACTCTAACCATTTCGGGGGCATCGATCTCCATATTCATACCACGGCTTCCGACGGCACCTGCACACCATCTGAGATCCTGCAAAGAGCGGCCGCTATAGGGCTCCAGGCCGTTTCCATCACCGACCACGACACACTTGAAGGAAGCCGAAACGCATTAAACTGCCCTCTTCCGGATCACTTGCGCTTCATCCCCGGCGTAGAAATCAGCACGCAAGCGCCTGAAGGTTTCTCCACGGGCGGCAGTCTGCATATCCTGGGCTACGGCGTCGATGTGCACAATGGACTTCTGCAAGAGGCTTTGGCCCGTCTGCAGCAGGCCCGGGAGATGCGCATACCCAAGATCCTGGAACGGCTCAACCGGATCGGCATCCCCATCCGCATGGATCAAATCCTCAAGCATATCGGGCAAGGCAGCCCCGGCCGGCCGCACATCGCCCGGGTTATGATCGACATGGGCACCGTGCAGGATATCGATGAAGCCTTCGACCGTTACCTGGCCAAAGGCCGACCGGCCTATGTGGATAAATATCGCATTGAGTGCCGTGTCGCGCTTGAACTCATCCGGCAGGCCGGCGGCATCCCGGTCTTGGCGCATCCCTTTCTGCTGCCGGGTGGAAAAACCAGGGACCTGGCCGCAATGATCGCAACACTTCGCGAACTCGGCCTGATGGGAATTGAAGCCTACTACTCCGAACATCCACCCGAATCGGTGGCGCTTTACCTCGACCTGGCCCGCCAATTCGACCTGCTGGTCACCGGCGGGAGCGATTTTCACGGGGATCTGAGCCCCGCTATAAAGCTCGGCCGCGGTCGCGGCGACCTGCACGTTCCTTTCTCGCTTTATGAGTCCCTTGTTTCAAAAATAGCACAGCAAAAAGGGGACTGATCAAACATGGATGCAGCCATCCATTTTCAGCGCCTGCAAGATAAGCTGGGATACTGCTTCAACAATCCGGTCCTTCTTGAGGAAGCCCTGCGGCATAGTTCGTTTGTCAACGAACAAACCAAGGCCGATTTGCGCGACAACGAGCGTATGGAATTTCTGGGCGACGCCGTTTTGAACCTGGTGATCGGTCATCTGTTGATGCGCGCCTATCCGGATTTGCGCGAAGGAGATCTTTCCCGAATCCGTTCCAACATGGTCAATGAAGCGCAGTTGGCCGACATAGCCCGCAGCCTGGGACTGGGTTCCTATTTGCAGTTGGGCAAAGGCGAAATGCAAACCGGCGGGCATGATAAAAACTCCATCCTGGCCAATGCCCTGGAGGCCCTGATTGCGGCGGTTTATCTGGACAGCCGTTTCGAAGCGGCGTTCTCGGTGGTTGAAAATCAATTTCAGGTGCTGATCGACGCAGCCATCCAGGTGAACCACGGACAGGATTACAAGAGCCGGCTGCAGGAGGCCGTCCAGGGTAAAATCAGGGAGGTGCCGCGCTATCGCATTGTGGAAGAGATCGGTCCCGACCACGACAAAACGTTCTGTGTCGCCGTGACCATCGGCGATGTGGAAACTCACGGCACAGGCAAAAGCAAAAAACTCGCCGAACAGGATGCCGCCAGGCAGGCCCTGGAAATTCTGGCAGGAAGCGCTAAGGATTAGCGCAACAATTGCAGCTGTATCGTCGTTTTCGGGACAGGATCTGCCTCTTCTGAAGACAACGAATAAGCTTGGATACGACCGTCATTGGATCAACTCCCACGACCACCCAAACCCTTCATCGTACCGGTCTTCATTCCGCATGCCGGTTGTCCCCACCGTTGCGTTTTTTGCAACCAGCACAGTACCACCGGCCGAGCCGACGGTTTGCTTTCGCTTCCGGCAATCCGTAAAAACATCAACCAGTTTCTCGCTTTTCGCCGCGACGAACGACGCTGGACCGAGATCTCCTTTTACGGCGGCAATTTTTTGGGATTGGCCCCTGAACAGGTCCAATTGTTGTTGGCCACCGCAGCGTATTACGTGCGCCAAGGCCGGGCGGACGGCATTCGTTTTTCCACCCGGCCCGACACCATCGATGCCCGGCGGCTTTCCATGATCAGGGCTTTTCCGGTCACCACCATCGAGATCGGTGTTCAATCCCTGAACGATGAAGTGCTGCGGCGCACCCGCCGGGGTCATACCGCCGAACAGACCCGGCGCGCCCTGGCCCTTCTAAAGGAAACCCCGTACCGCATCGGCGCGCAGATGATGGTGGGGCTGCCGGGCGATACGAACGCCGCTGCCCTGGCCACGGCCCGCCGGCTGACCGATTTTGCACCCCATTTCGTGCGCATCTACCCGACCCTGGTGCTTAAAGGCAGCCTGCTGGCAAGCTGGTATGAACAGGGCCTGTATGAGCCTCTGGCCCTGGATGCGGCGGTAGCCTTGGTGGCCGAGCTGTATCGCATTTTCGCCCGGCACGAAATTGCCGTCGTCCGAATGGGATTGCAGGCCACAGACGAACTCTCGTTCCAGGCCGATCTGCTGGCCGGCCCCTTTCACGCGGCCTTCGGCGAATTGGTCCAGTCGGCCTTATGGCAGGATGCCATTTCGCGCCAGGTGCAGCAGGAAGGCTTGCACAACGCGGAGGTGATCCTGGAAGTGCATCCGCGCCGGCTGTCTCAGGTGAAAGGCCGGCACGACGAACACATCCTGGCCCTGTTGCAGCAACACCCGCTCCGCTCGATGGAAGTGCGCGCCAGCGCGGCGGTGCCCGAAGATGCCGTTCTCGTCAACGGCAAGCCGTGCCGGAGATGGTGATTAAAGCGGAAAACATGGACCTGATCGTCAAGATAAAATTCGGAGCCCACCTGTACGGGACGGCTACGGCGGATTCGGATGTGGATTTCAGAGGCGTCTTTCTGCCCTCGCGGGAAGAGGTCCTGCTGGGAAAGATCCCCAAAAGCCGGGTTTTTTCAACCGGCAACGCAGTATCCAAAAACACGGTGGGCGACATCGACGAGGAGATCTATTCCCTGCATTACTTTGTCCAACTGGCCTGTGAGGGCCAGACCGTGGCCATGGACATGCTGCATGCCCCCGAGCCGTTCTGGATCGTCCAGTCCGCCGTCTGGCGGCAGATCGTAAGCGAACGGCACCGCTTCTATTCTAAAAAGCTCAGTGCTTTCATCGCCTATGCCCGCCGGCAAGCCGCCAAGTACGGCATCAAAGGTTCCCGCCTGCACGCTGCCGACAGCGTTCTGGCGCTGCTCAAGCGCCAAAATCCGCAGCACAAGTTACAGCGTGTCTGGGATGAACTACCGCGCGGCGAACACTGCTTTGATCTGGGCACAGACCCCCATGGCCGGCGGTTGTATCAGGTATGTGGAAAAACATTTCAAGAGAGCGTGGCCATCGGTTACGTGGTCCCCATCCTGGAAAAGTTTTACGACGCTTACGGGCAGCGGGCCCGACTGGCGGCTGAGAACAAAAACATCGATTGGAAGGCCGTCTCGCATGCCCTGCGGGCAACCTTTCAGACCCGTGAGATTTTAACCCACGGCACCATCCGCTACCCGCTGGCCGAGGCGCCTTTTCTCAAAGAAGTCAAACAGGCACGGCTCGATTATGCCACCTTGGTGGCGCCCGTCCTGGAGCAAGCCATCGATGAGGTTGAGCACTTGCTTCGACAGAGCACCCTGCCCGAGCAGGCGGATACCCGCTATTGGGATGAATTCATTTGCCGGACCCTTGAAAAGGTCCGCTTTGCCGCGCCGTCGTGACGCTTTGGTTACCCGGACGGGAGGGCTTGCTTTTCTTGGCTGATGCGTTCTTTCAGGATCAATAGATTGGCGATCCCGAACAGGAGCGCGGTGAGAAAGCACCCGAAAATAGCGGGATAGAATGCAATTTCCACCCGCACGATCAGATAGTTGGGGTGCTTAAGCCAGCGGTAGGGCCCTCTACGCACAAGATCTGTGCCTGGCAGCACGATGATTTTGGTATTCCAGCAATACCCCAATGCAGCAATGCACCAGTAGCGCAGCAGTTGCAGGAGCAGGAAAACAAGGATGATCCAGCGCGGATCCACCAGCGGGCGGCCCCCGCGGATGGATGCTTCCAGCAGGAAGGCAAGAAACCACAATCCATGGAAGAGAAAAAGCATTCTGGAAAAGCGCCGGCCGTATTCTCTTGCGCCATGTGAACGCATCCAGCGTTCGTTGCGGCGCGCGATGAGAAGTTCGATCCCTCTCTCAATCGCAAGGCCCCCCACAAAGAGGTAAACCCACGCTTGCGGCGGCATTTACAAAACCCTGCCCAGGATCATTTCGGAGGAAAAGCCCGGGCCCAGGGCCGTACTGAGCACCCGGTCTCCGGTCCGGGCCTCGCAACAGCGCAAGAAATGGTCCAGAACGAACAGCACGGTCGCACTGGACATGTTTCCGAAACCGGCCAGGACCGCCTTCATGCTCCTGACCTGGTCGTCCCCCAGATCGAGGGCCTGCTGGTAGGCCTGGATCACCTTGGCCCCGCCCGGATGCGATAGAAAATGGCGGATCTCCTCAAGACGCGATCCGTTTTGGGCAAGAAAGCTCATGATAGACGGCCGGGCGGATTGTTCCACGATGTGCGGAATACTTTTGGAGAAAATGACCCGCAGGCCCTCGTCCGCCACATCCCAGCCCATGACCTCCAGGGAATTCCTCCAGGTGACAGCACCGCTCGCCTCGACGGCCAGCCTCGCAAGCGCACTTTTTGTCCGTGCATGATCATCTCCCGCCATGACCAGTGCGCCGCAGCCATCGCCGAACAACGCGCTGCCGATAAAGTTGCTTTTGCTTAGATCATTCCTGACGAAAGTCAGCCCGCACAATTCGAGGGCGATGACCAGCGCAGTCTTGTCAGGATAGGCTTTCAACCAGTCTGCGGCGCGCGCGATACCGGCCACCCCGCCGCCGCACCCCAGGCCCCAGATGGGCGTCCGCAGGATGCATTCCTTGAAGTGCAGCCGGTTGAACAGATGGGCATCCAGGCTGGGCGTGGCAATGCCGGTGGTGGAGATGAATAGGACATGATCGATTTCCCTGGGGGCAATATCGGCCGAACCGCATGCAGCCAGTGTCGCTCGCTGCGCCAGTTCCAGACCTTTTTCCAGGTAGATCGCGTTTTTTTCGCCGAAGCCATGGTCCTGTGCGAACCACTCCAGATCCATGCATACGTAGCGTTCGCGGACGGTCGTATTTTCAAACACCGACAACATAGCTTCCGTATTGAAATCGCTTTTATTGAAGAGCTGCCGCGCGAACTGCCGGGCATGCTCCTGCTTCACCCTGTGGCGCGGCACACTTGTGCCCACACCGAGTATGCTGGGCATGTCGGAATAGACTCCTTCATCTCTTGCCAGGACATGTCGCCTGAAACTTGCACATGAAGCTATCAATCCCGACCGGCTTGTCAAATCACCCGATTTAAGCGTGTTGTGAATAAACGAAGGATTACGGGGCCAACTTCTGCGATGGGTGGGGCGATCTGCAGAAAATAGGGTCTTGTTTCCTTTTAAATCGGGTCCGCATAGGATCGGTGAAGTGCGCTGGGGCAGTCCAAATATTGGATCGGAGGTTTCGTGTCTGCGGCTCAACGGGACTCTCTTTTTCGGCCTGCCCGGAAGGCGGCGGTTCTTTTTCCAACACTTTTTCTTTGCCTTTGCCTTTCTTGCGGGGCGGGCCCTGAAGGCGGATGATCAGCCGTTCGCTCACGGGCTGGCGGTAGAGGGGCTTCTGGTAAAGACACTTGGCCGGGCAGGCATCCACGCAGACGCCGCAGTAGATGCAGGCGAACGGGTCGTAAATCCACAGCGAAGCTTGTTTATCGACCTCGATGCACTGCGAAGGGCACTTGCCGGCGCAGACGCCGCACAGGACACAGCGCTCGATCTCATTGAAGAGCTCACCGCGCACATTTTCAAACGGCGCCTGCACCTGGGCCGGATAGCGCCGGGTCGCTTTGGGCGTCAGCAGGTTGCGCAGAATATTGGGAGTCATAGTGAACATGGGGTGGCCTCCTCTACCGTTCGGTGCAACTGATGCAGGGGTCGATGGACAGGGTGACCACCGGGACGTCGGACAAAAAATGCCCGGGCAGCATGACCAGAAGCGCTGGAATGTTGGCAAACGTGGGCGTGCGGATGCGCAGGCGGTCAAGGCACTTTTCGCCTGTGCCTTTAAAATAGTACAAAGCTCCCCGCGGGGTTGTTCTACGCGGCAAACAGTTTCCCCCTGCGGGTTGCCCTTGGCCTTGATCTTGGCTTTGATTTCGCCGTCCGGCATGCGTGCTATGACCTGCCGGATCAAGGCGATGCTTGCAAGGGTTTCACGCAAACGCACTTTGCTGCGGGCATAGCAATCTCCATCGGCTTCCATCACCGGCTCGAAATCCAGATCGGCATAAGCGCCGTATCGGGTTTGGCGGATGTCGGTGGCCACGCCGCTGCCGCGCGCCGTCGGCCCGACGGCACCCAGCTCATAGGCCTGCTGGCGGGTGAGGATACCTTTGCCCACAGTGCGCTTTTTAACCGTGTAATCCTCCAGGATGGTGGCCTTGAGCTGCTGAATCGCCTGCTCCACCTCGTTCAGCTGGGCAAGCACCCAGTGGCCCTGTTCGGATTCCAGATCGCGGCGCACCCCGCCGATCACGTTCACCGACACGATCACACGATTGCCGGTCGTAGCCTCACAAACTCCAGGATGCGTTCGCGGACACGCCAGAACTGCATAAAGAGGCTCTCAAAACCGAAACTGTCGGCAAACAGCCCGAGCCAAAGCAGATGGCTCTGCAACCGGTTCAGCTCCGCCCACATGGCACGCAGGAACTGTGCGCGCTTGGGAATTTCAACCCCCAACAATTCTTCGATCCCCATACAGTAGCAGTGCGAGTGAATGATCGAGCAAATACCGCACACCCTTTCGACCACCTGGATCATCTGATGGAAATCGCGGGTATCGGCCAGGCGTTCAAGCCCGCGGTGAACATAGCCCAGGTTGGGGATGGCTTCGATGATGCGTTCATCCTCGACCGTCAGCTTCAAATGGATGGGCTCGGGCAGTACTGGATGCTGCGGCCCGAAGGGGATTACGGTGTTGCGCATCAAGGGTTCTCCATGCCCGCAGCCGTTTCGGTCGGCGGGTTTGCTTGATCGCTGTTTCGCAGGCTGAACCTGCAATAAGGCGTCTTGACGGCCTCTTGCTCCAAATAGAGTGTGCCCCGGTAGTCAACGACCAACCCGTCGAAGCGCAGGCCGAAGAAATCCTGGATCTCGTTTTCCACCAGCAAAGCGGCAAAAAAAACCGGTGAAATGCTTGGCACGCTCAGCCCCTTCAGCGCCGTCAAGCGCAGGTGTTTGAGGACGAGGTCCTTATCAAAATGGTAAAGCAGATCTACGCTGGTCTCATCGATTTCGGTGCAGGACAGCGTGACCAGCCGAAAGCCCTGCACCTTGAGCTTTGCAACCTCGCCCACCAGGGCCTCGGCGCCGATAGTAATGATCTCTTCACGCATGTTGCCTTCCTATGAGCCCGTCCATTTCTGCAAGCCCATGACCACGCCGTCGATGATCGCTTCCGGCCTGGGCGGACAGCCCGGCACGTATACATCCACCGGGATGATTTTATCGATGCCGCCGACCACGTTGTAAGCTTCCCGGAATACACCTCCCGACAGCCCGCAGGCGCCCACGGCCACGACGATTTTGGGGCCAGGCATCTGCGCGTACAGGTTGACCAGGACTTTCTTGTTGCGGTGGTTGACGGTTCCGCTGGTCAATAGCAGGTCGGCATGAAACGGCGTGCCGACATGAATGATGCCGAAGCGTTCCACGTCATAAACGGGCGTCAGGCAGGCCAGGATCTCGATGTCGCACCCATTGCAGCTGCCGCAGTCGAAATGCAGCAGCCAGGGCGACTTGGAACGCAGCCGGTTGATAAACCGCTTCACTGCTTGCATACGATCATCCTTGCTGCAGCCAGATGAGATTTACGATCGAAAGCGTCAGCCCCACGCCCCAAACGTAGCTCAGCATCCAGCGCCAATTCATGCGCGAGGTGATGTTGTCCACCAGCACTTCGAGGAAATAGGTCGCTACCAGCAACAGCGCCATGCCGATCCAATGGGTGGCCCAGAAAAGGGTGCAAAAGCCGAGCAGCAGCACCACCTCGACCCAATGCCCGACTTCCGTCAAGGCCAGAAAGAGCCCCGAGTAGTCCGTAAGCAAACCCTTGACCAGCTCCTGGTGGGCGTGGTGGCTGGTGGACAGGTCGAAGGGCGATTTGCGCAGCTTGATGGTCAACGCATAACCGAGCACGATGAAGAGAAACGGGATCTTCAGCAACAGGGGGTGCTTCCAGGCATAAATGTCGGCCAGTTTGAAGCTTCCGGTTTCCAGATAGATCCCCACCACCACCAGCACCAGCAGCGGCTCGTAGGACAGGATCTGCAGCAGTTCGCGGTGGGCGCCGATCTGGCTGTACGGCGAAGTGGACGACAGCGCGCCGATCACGAGGAAAATCGCACCCACAGCCTGCACAAAGAAAATCAGCAGCAGGTCGGATTGCAGGAAGAACAGCACCAGGGCAATCGAGGCGGCGGCAATGTAACAGTAGGCGCAGAAAGCCTGCCACACGTTGACCACCAGGGGTTCCTTGAAGAGCAGCTTGACCACGTCGTAGAACGGCTGCAGCACGGGCGGTCCAATACGCGACTGCATGCGCGCGGTGAGAATGCGGTCGAGGCCGCTCACCAGCCCGCCAATAAGGGGGCCGGCCGCAAGGCCGGAGGCGATCAGGATGGCGGTCCGCATCACAAGGCACCTCCTAGGATCAGGGTCAGCAAAATACCACCGCCCAGATTGACCCAGTTGGTCAAGCGGTCTTCTCCGAAGATGGTGTCCAGGTAATAGTTTTTGGCCTCCGCCTTGACCGGCTGATTCATGGGCCCGCGGAACATGGAGGGCTCGCCGGTCTGTATGCCGCTCAGGTAGGGGGAGACGATCCTGGCCTGAAAGGCCCGCTTGAGGGCGATGACGGCCACAATCAAGCCCAGCAGGGCCACCGCCGAAAGCGGCAAAACGGCGAACGATCCGTAGGCGTTTTCGAGACCCCCGCCCTTGAAGACGTAGCTGGCCCAGTACGGCAGCGTCAGCATCGGGGTGATCCAGCGCAGATAGATCCAGGGGGCCAGCACGCTCATCGCGCCGGCGCCGATGCAAAGAGAGCCCAGCGCCATCCAGGTCAGGACCGGCTGGCGTTCGGGCCTGAAGCGGCCGGCAAAGGGATCGCTCATGAGCGTGCCCGCCCAGCGCGCCCAGTAAATGACCGTCAGCGCGCTTCCCAGAGCCACCATGACGATGACAAACAGGTTCTGCGCGGCCGCCTGCATGGCCATCCACTTGCTCAACAGCAATCCGAAGGGCGGCATGATCATCATGATGACGCCCGCCACCGTGATCAGGGCCGTAACCGGCATTACGGCATAAAGCCCGCGCATGTCCTCGATATCGCGGCTCTCGATGTGCTGCTCGATGGCCCCCACGCTGAGAAAGAGCATGGCCTTGACCACCGCGTGGAAGGCGAGCAGCAGCATCCCTGCGATCATCGATTCGGCCGTGTTAAAGCCGGTGCAGGCGAAGATCAGTCCCAGGTTGCTGATGGTGGAATAGGCCAGCACCTTCTTGCCGTTGCTCTGCCCAACCGCCAGTGCGGCCGCCGCAAGAAAGCCGAATGCGCCGAAACGGCGACGCTGTCGCTCAGCAAGGTGCCTCGAAAGCCGGGCGCCAGGCGCAACGCCAAGTAGACGCCGACTTTGACCATGGTGCTGGAGTGCAGCAGGGCCGAGACCGGCGTGGGGGCTACCATGGCCCCCAACAGCCAACTCTGGAATGGAAACTGCGCCGATTTTACGAATGCGGCCAGGCAAAGCAGCGCCAGGGCCAGCAAATAGATTTCCCAGCCCGCCTGCCTGGGGGCGGTCAGGATGTGCTGCAGATCGAGGGTGCCGGTGGACTGGAAGGCTGCGATCATGCCCAAGACGAAAGCCGTCCCGCCGACGCTGTTCATCCACAAGGCCCGCAGTGCGTTGCCGGTCGCAACTGGGGTGCGGTCATAGCCGATCAGCAAAAAGGAGCACAGGGTGGTAACTTCAAAAAAGAAGTAGATGACGGTTAGATCGTTGAAAAGCACCAGGCCGTTCATGCCCCCCAGGAACAGCAGCATGACCAAAAAGAAGCGCGGCTGGCGCGTTTTCATCAGCTTCAGATGGTGCTCGTGATTTTCCATGTAGGGAATGGCTTGATAACAGATGATGGAACCCACGATGGAAATGATCAGCACCATGACGAGGGATAGATGATCGCATAACACCCGTTGGGCGGGCGGCGGCCCTTCGAACATGAAAAATTCCAGGTAACCCATCAGCAGGACCTGGAGAATCGCGAGTGCGGCGATCACCAGGTGGCGGTGCTTGATACCATAATAGAGGATGACCAGCAGCAAGCAGGCGTCGGCCGCCTGGATGAGTATGTGCAAATTCAAACCCAGGATGGTATCGCCGTCCAGGCGAAATGGAACCAGGGGCATCAGCCCCACGGCACTGGTGATGAGAACGGCGCCGGTGGCTAAAACGATCGTTGACCGGATGGCCCGGCTTTCACCCAGGAAGGCGCTAAGGAGGGCGCCGCACAAAGGTGCTAAGATCAGAATGGCGGTAAGGCCCGCTCGGATCTCCATGGTGACCGTCCTTTGCAGATCGGGTCACATCAGAGGCCGCCCGGCATCCGATCCGGATTCATGCAATGGCGGCTTTCCCACAAGCCGGTTGGGCGCTCGGCTTGAAGCATCAATTTCGCTACTTGTTGAGCAAAAGATATGCCACCGCCCATGCTCTCCAAAAAGCCGGAATGCAGCGCGTGCAAAACCGCAGGAGTCCCTGAAAAGCCCCCGTCCGGTCTGTCAGTATTTTTTCCACGCTGAAAAATCGGGAGCGATCAGATCGTGTTTAAGAAGCCTCCCCGGAGGCTTGACCCGACGCGCGCTGCTCGGCCAGGGCTTAATGTGGGCCTTGCGGTGAGAGACGAGCGCGTTGGAAGATTGGTCGGCGCGAAATGGCCCCGGGGTTTTCAACTCATCAGAAGCGTCTTAGATTCGATTCGCGCGCCGGAGTTTCCCCGCAATGTTTCAGCAGGGGAAACAGTACTGAAAAAGAATCATTGTTATCCGGCCCAACCGCATAGCCCGGTGTGGCCCCGGACTTGTGATTGAAAGGAACGGTATGCACATCATCGAGACCCGCAATATTGTCAAGCGTTTCGGTGAGCTCACCGCCGTGGACGGCGTGAGCTTTAAAGTGGAACGCGGCGAGTTTTTCGGCCTGCTGGGCCCCAATGGTGCGGGCAAGACCTCGATCATCCGCATGATTTACGGCTTTTCGCCTGTAACCAGCGGGGCAATGGAGGTGTTCGGCCTGGACATCGGGACCGCATGGCGCGAGATACGCTCACGGGTGGGCGTCTGCCAGCAGGAGAACACCCTCGACCCCGACCTGACGGTTGAGCAGAATCTTCTGCTTTATGCCCGCTACTTCAACCTGAATGGTGACGGCGTGCGCCAGCGCGCCGAGCAACAGCTCGCCTTTTTCGCCTTGCTGAATAAACGCCAAGCCAAGGTCATGGAGCTCTCCGGCGGGCTGGCCAGGCGGCTGCAACTGGCCCGGGCGCTGATGGCCGATCCCGAACTGCTCATCCTGGACGAGCCCACCACGGGGCTCGATCCGCAATCCCGGCACCAGGTCTGGGAGCGGCTTTTTGCGCTTAAAAAGCGCGGTCTGACCATGTTGCTGACGACCCACTACATGGCCGAGGCCGAGAGCCTTTGCGACCGGCTGGTCATCATGGACCACGGCCGGATCATCGCCGAGGGCCGCCCGCGCGATCTGATCGCCGAGCACGCGGCCGAAAGCGTCATCGAAATCGAAGGTCCGAGCGAGGCGCTGAAACGCTATATCCGGGAACGCGACGTCAAACACGATGACCTGGGCGAGCGGGTCATCATCTACGCCGCGGCGCGGGGAGAGCTGGAGAACGAGGTCCGCAAGAGGTTCTGCCGGGACACCTGCCTTTTTCGCCCGGGTAACCTCGAGGACGTGTTCCTGCGCCTGACCGGCAGGGAGCTTCGCGAATGAGAAACGTCGACCTAACCGCCGTATCCCTTCGCTTCCGCCACGTCTGGTTCAGGAACCTGACCACCTACCGCCGCATCTGGAGGGTCAATTTTCTGGTGCCGCTGCTGGAGCCCGGGTTTTATATTATGGCCTTCGGCCTGGGTTTTTCAGGGCTGATCGGCGCCGTGGAGTACGCCGGAATGAGCCTGACCTACACCCGCTTCATGGCCCCGGCCCTGGTGGCCACGGCCTGCATGTGGAACGCCTTCTTCGAAACCACTTACGCTTCATTTGTGCGCATGTATTACCAAAAGACCTTTGACGGTATCCTGGCCACGCCGGTCAGCATCGAGGAGATCATCGTGGCAGAGATCGTCTGGGCCGCTTCCAAGGCCGCCGCCGCGGTGGCGGTCATGCTCGCGGTGCTCATTCCCCTCGGGTATGCCAATTTCCCGGATGCGCTCATGTGCATTCCACTCGCTTTTCTGGGCGGGCTGGCATTCGCCTCGATCGGCATGTTCTTTACCGGTATCATCCCGACGGTGGACATGTTCAATCTGCCCATATTTCTTTTCATCACGCCGATGTTCCTGTTCTCCGGCACTTTCTTTCCCGTCTCGGGCATCCCCCAGTGGGCCGCAATTTTCACCCTCATCTTCCCGCTCTACCACCTGGTGGAGCTGACCCGCTTTTTCTGCATCGGCGCCATGGAATCCAACCCGGTTTTCAACCTGGCCTACCTGCTGCTCTTCACAGCGATCTTCGGTTACCTGGCACTCCTGGCGATGAAGCGGCGGCTGATCAAATAAAAGGCCCGAAAGGGCCGGCGGAATGCAAATTTGAAAAAGAAAAAAATCTTCGTCACTGCAAGGCGACCAGCTAAAGCAAGTTTCAGATAGAGCCGATACTCAGATAAAGCCGAAAAATTGATCAACTCGGGGATCCAGGTCTGGTTATGAACGGTGCAATTTTCGTATGGGCATGAGGTCGGCCAAGTATCGATCCTGGCGGCCGATCATTCGACTGCAAGGCAACGGGTGCGATGAATCACTTAAGATTGAAAAGCAAGCTGATCCTGGGGTCGTTGACGATGCTGATCCTGGTGACACTGATTTCCGCCACAGTGGTTACGATTGTCATCAACAGCCAGTACCGGGATGCCTCCAGCCGCAACATCACTAAATCCATCAACATCGTGCGCCAGGATCTGGTTGCGCAGCTGTCCGCGGTATTGGATACGACGCGGCAGATCGCCACCATCAACACGATGGGCGCCAAGGTTAAATTCTTAACCCGATACAAAAAGCAGGCGCTCAATGAAACAACGGAAAATGTATACAAGGAAATCACGAACGATATTTTGCACATCGGCAGCGCCAGCAATCTGTGGCAAACGGCTGTTTACGACATGGAAGGGGATGTTTTTGCATTTGCTGTTCAGAAGGATGACCGTTCTTTTTTAATCGCTTACGCCCAAAACTATTCCGCGGGCATTTTCAAACAGGCCGACGCGAATGGCGCGGAAGGGTCAGCAAAAGCGCAATGGTCGGAAACCGGTCATTTTGAAGCGCTGCCGGTCGCCCTAAAGTACAAAGAAATTCTTCCTACCGAAGAAAGCGCTCGTGTATACACGCTGGGCGGTCATATCTGTTTGGTCTCCCTCGTACCCATCGTCGGCGATCAGATCAGCAAAGAAACCGGCGAAATCGAAAAGATGCAGTTCGGTTTCGCCATGACCGTGCGTAAACTGGATGATGCTTTTATCGGTCGAATGGCTTCTTTGACCGGTATGCATATCAACATTTTCAACCTGAAAGGTTTCGGCAACGGGTCGTTGCCTGCTTATCAGCAACTGCAGGGCGGCGCAGTCAGACCGGTCGATGGAGATTGGCAACTGGAAACCCAGGAAATTCACTTAAGCGAGATCGACCTGCCCGCGGATGCCTATTTTCAAGGTGTTCTGCCGCTTTATGCGCATGGCAAGCCGATTGGCGCGATAGCGGTTCTGGAGTCCAAGGGCATCATGCGCTCCAACACCTGGCAGATGATTAAACTGCTCTTGGTGGTCTCCATCGGATGCATTGTGTTTATTTTGCCGGTGACCGCCCTCTTGTCCAATTCGCTGGCCAAACCCATTCTGCAAATGGTAGCCCGCCTGAAAGACATTGCAGAAGGCGAAGGCGACCTCACTGCCAGGCTGGATGTTAAAAACACAGACGAGCTCGGTGAACTGGCGCTCTGGTTCAATACGTTTATCGAAAAGCTGCAGGCCATGATGCAGGGCATCGCGGGCAATGCGGAGATCCTCAACGGCGCGTCTTCCGACTTTTCGAAGCTTTCCAGTCAGATGTCCGGTGGCGCAGGCCAAATTTCGACCAAGATCGGTGCCATAACCCAGTCGGCCGAGGAGATGAGCGCCAGCCTTGCTTCAGTGGCCGGGGCCATGGAAGAGACGGCCACCAACGTGAATGTCATGGCCGCCGCAATGGAGGAGATGACCGGCACCATTGCCGAGATCGCCGAGAACTCTGAAACGTCGCGCCAGATCACCGAAGATGCGGTGGATAAAGTCAAGCGCAGTTCCGCCAGGGTGGGCCAGCTGGGATCGGCCGCGCAGGATATCAGCAAGGTGACCGAGACCATCACCAATGTTTCCGAACAGACGAACTTGCTGGCTCTCAATGCCACCATCGAGGCTGCCCGGGCCGGAGAGGCGGGCAAGGGGTTTGCCGTGGTGGCCGGCGAGATCAAGGAATTGGCCAAGCAGACCGCCGGCGCCACCATGGATATTAAGAAAAAGATCGAAGATATCCAAAACGTCAGCAAAGACGCCGTCGAGGACATTGGACAAATTCTGAAGGTCATCTATGCTGTCAATGAAATAGTTTCCACTACTGCCGCAGCCGTTGAGCAACAGTCGACAACGGCTAAAGAAATCGCTCGCAATGTATCCCAGGCAGCCGGCGGTATCCAGCAGGTCAATGAGAACCTGGCCAACAGCAATACGGTGGCCCAAGAGATCTCCAGGGATATTGCGACGATCAACAAAGCCACAGAAAACATGTCCGAGCAGAGTTCCGGAATCAGCTCGCGTGCCGATCGCATAAGCCAACTGGCTGATGAACTCAAGTCCATGGTGGGTCGCTTCAGGATCTGATTGGCGGCCCATCCATAAAGGCATCTTCATCTTCAGGTCCTTCCAAACCAGGCCCGAGGCTTTAAACGGCTTCTGATTTTAACCAATCCATAGGCCAGAAAAACCTTGCAGCGCGATTTTACGCTTTTTCCAATGATTTGAATGTAATCGACAGTCCTGACGTCGTTGCACCAGTATTGCTTGTAGGCATACTCTCCGAGGAGATAATCCAGCGCTTCGGACCCGTGCGCGATCTCGTTTTGGATGGCGAAGGCATAAAGAGCCGTTCCGGGGCTCAGGGAAAAAAACTCGGGATTGTAAGCGGCCTTATAGGCATAATATTTTTTGTTGTAGCAGAAACCAAAAATGGTTGCCGAAGGAATTGTGTTCAGTGTCAACAGATAACATCTCAGCCACCCGGATCGCGCCAACTCCCTGCAAAGCAATTTCATAAACACTTCTTTTTCTTTGCTCGGCGTCCAGTTATGCCGCTGATGGACGAGCAGGTAGTAATCACGGAGGTAGTTTTCTATTTCGTGTTCTTTGGTAATGATCGAGAAGCTTGCCGCGCGATCTTTTTGAATCCCTTTCAGCCGTCTTGTAAAACTCCTTCTCTGATTGCGGCTGAGCCCATTTAGGAAGGCGTCATAGGTTTGCGATAGAACAATGACATAATTGTTTTCCTGTTTGGATCGAACGGCTTTGAACTTCTTTTTGAATTCGCTCTCCAAAACGGGTGTGGACTTATGCGTCGCTAGAAGATTGGCCAAAATGAGCACATCCCAGTCATCATTATGAGCATTAAGGTAATCGGCAACTGCCGCGTAGACGTTTGTCTCCTGCCCCGGCAGAGTCGGCGGCATCATGAACGTATTGTATTCGGTTTCATGATCAAATCCTCCGCGGCCGATAAACTGAAGCAGCCTCAAGTGAAGCAAGCGTCCAAACCTTCGTCGGACAATCTGAAATGGAAATGCGCCGACGATGGTTTGCCGGGAATCACAGGCAAGCAAGAAGTAGAAGGTTCGGGCGTCCGATTTAAATGACTGCCACCAGGAACTTATCCACTCATAGGTTAAAAAGATATTGTCGTTGGTGCTGGACCTGATGAATGCATTCCACTTCCCTGATATGGATTCAAGTTCTCGGGCGCCAATTCTTTGGATGGTAATCATTCGCTACCGCACCGCCTGCTTTGTGTTTCGTGAAAATTGTTTGGGCCGGCTGCTCGGACCATTCCAAAAAAAACATGGATCATGCATGATGGCCACCGTGGCGTGTCCGCAGAAATTGACCTCGCGTTCGCGGGAGAAATAGCGGAGTTCGTAGTCCCACTCTTTACCGGGCGTTTGCCGCACATATCCAACCTCAGAAACGAACCCCCCCAGTTCATACGCAATGCGCAGCATGTCCGCGTCGCGCATGGCGTCGCAAGAATCCAGAAGGATGCACCCGGCCGGATTGCCCGCAGAGGCCCCTGTTGTAAACGCATCCAGCTTTCTGAAGGTAAATGCTTTCATGTTCGTTATCTTCCTTTCGATGATGGTGATGAGGGCTGTGGCGCTTCAACTCGGGAGCCGCTGTCGGTGCAGGCCTCGACCTGTCTTTCCATGATCGTAGAAAGCGTCCTTTGGTCCCTTGTTTTAAGCTGTTCCACCCTTGCCGGAGGCGACCGCCCGCGCTTCAACAAACGCCTGGACGCAGCAATCCACATCCGTTGTGGAGGTGGCCCAGGAACAGACACTGACGCGCATGGCCGGTTCATCATTCCAGACGGTACCGCCGCACCAGCAGGTTCCGGAAGCTTGCAGGGCCTGTAAGGTCCACCGGGTCCGGGCCGGGGTCTCGCAGGCCACGAGAACCTGATTGAACACAACCTCGTTAAGAATTCGGAATCCATGGTCTTGAAGCCCGCGCGCAAACTGCTGCGCCCGTTGGCACAAGCCTTCCACCAGAGCATCGACACCCGTGCGTCCCAAGGCCTTCAGGGTTGCCCACAGCTCGACGGAGCGCGCCCTACGGGACATTTCGGGGGTAAATTGCATGCCGTCGCGGTGACTGCTGGGCGGAATGTAAGCGCCGGTGGCCTGCATGGCGGCAGCCAGGGCATTGCGATGACGGCACAACACAATGCCGCAGTCATACGGCGCGTTGAGCGTCTTGTGGGCGTCGGCCGACCACGAATCGGCTTTTTCAAGGCCCCTGACAAGATGCGCCCGCGTGCGGCTGGCCGCCGCCCACAATCCGAAAGCCCCATCCACATGGACCCAGGCGCCGGCTTGCGTTGCGGCGCTGCACAGTTCCTCAAGAGGATCGAACGCACCCGTGTTCACATTGCCGGCCTGCAAAATCAGCACCGTCGAATGGTCCAGCCGGGGAAGCCTTTCCGGAATCATGCGTCCCTGGCTGTCCGCCGGGACAACGCAGACGCGATCCTTGCCCAGACCGATCAGCGCAAGGGCTTTGAAGACCGAGGCATGCGCCTGCCCGCCTACGATCACGCGAATCTCGGGCGCTCCGAAAAGCCCTTTGCCGTTCGCATCCCATCCCATGCGCAGCAGAAGATCGTTGCGCGCCGCGGCCAGCCCGCACAGGGTGGCCGTAGAGGTGCCGCCGACCAGTCCCAGTGCGGTGCCTTGCGGAAGACCGAACAGTCCGGAAAGCCAGCCTTCGCAAACGGACTCCAATTCGGAAGCTATCGGCGAGGTCATGTAGGTCGCGCCATTTTGGTCCCACACATCCGCCAGCCATTTGGCTGCCACTGCCACCGGTACGGCGCCGCCATTGACAAAGCCGAAGTAGCGGCCACCGGTCTGAGCCACGGTTGCAGGAGAACCGGCCGTATGGAGCATGTTCAGGATTGCAGCAGGATCGGCCGGTTTGTCCGGAAACGCTTCCTCCCGGAAAAGCCGAAGCCCCTCTATGGCCTGTTCGGCAGGAAATACATTTCTTTCGCCGATGGTGTCCATATAGGCGTATGCATAGCGCCGGGCCAGTTCGAACGGCCCCTTGGTTTCTATTTGCGATTTAAATTGCTTCTGGAATTCTCTCATGGCTGTTGTTCCTGGTTGATGGTGTCCAGGGAGATCACCTGCCTTGGCCCTGTCGCCGGGAATACTCATGGGGCGGTCAAGCGCAATGGAAATCCCTGATTGAACGGAAATTGAATGGATAACCAGATTTATTTGGTTAGTTGTGCGCAGTCAATCCGAATATCGCTTGCATCCCGCAACCATCCACATACATCCTGGACGCGAGCAGACTTCGAGGCGGGCGGCCCGGGCATGAACCTCATCGGAGCGGAGTAATCCGCCGCCGTAAAATACCCGCCCGCCGCCGTCCGGCTTTCCCGCACCGGACCGGAGACCATCGAGGAACCGGACTGGATTCTATCCAGCGACAATGGGGACATGGCGGCTTTCCAAACGCATTCACTTCAACCGGGATGTTTTTTATCGCAGGAGATACATAAAAGCGCTGGGCCCCCAAAAAAGTGTAACCAAAAATACAGTTTAATCCACATTGTAATTCATTGGGTCCGATGACTAAGGTGAATATGGTTCTTCTTGCACAGTCGGCTTCAAGGGATGTGTGGGGCGCAAGAATATCCAGAAAGGAGTTACCGCATGAAATTCATCGTATTATCCATTGCCACGCTTTTCCTCCTGGCAACGGCCGTCGGACCCGTTCTGGCCGCCGACGCAACCACGGACGGCAGCTCGTCGGCAGGCGAACGCGACCTTTCCAAATCAGTGACCGACGGGGACAGCCCCCGGGGTCAGGCCGGCAGTCGCGCAGGATTCGGTTCCAAGGATGCTGATCGAGGCGCAATGCAGCCGGCCGGCCTTCACAAAGCAACTGACCTGGTCGGTCAGAAAGTGGTCGCTCGAAATGGGGAGGAGCTGGGCAGCATAGAAAACCTGATCATCGACGAGGACGGCCAAGTACACTATGTCGTCCTGTCCGAGGGCGGGATCCTGGGGGTTGGCGGAAAGCTGATTCCCGTTCCCTGGCAGGCTGCCAATCTGCGCATGCGGGATGACCAGCTGACCGCCGGCATCGACAAGCAACAACTGCAGAATGCACCCAGTATCGAGGATGAGAACCTGGCACAAATCGCCTCGCCCGCTTACGAGCAGCGCATTCACGGCTATTTCGGCAGCACTCCGCCAGGCGCCGCTCAGCAGTCGCAGCCTGGCAGCATGAACCGCTCGCAGCCCGAAAATCGCTCCGGGCATCCCGGCAGGGGCAGCGGATCTGGCATGGGCGGCGGATCGGGTCACACCGACAGCGGCACGGGCACGGGTACAGGCTCCGGCCGTACCGGTACCGGCTATGGGTCCGGCTATTAATCCGGACCGCCTGTCGGCAGTTCTGATCTGAAGGGAATTCATGTACCAGGAAGGCGAATCCGACGGTGCCGCAAAAAGCTTCGAACGATTTTGGCAGCACCCCGAGACAGGAAAGCATGTCGGCATTGGCGCCGGGGTCGATGTTGGGATCGATCTCAGTAATTTCCGGTTAAGTTTTTGCATCCCCCTGCAGGATCATCCAACCGCAAAGGGCGTAAGCGTCGTACTCGTACGCGTACTCGTTTTCGTACTCGCAAAACATGGCTTCGAGTACGAGAACGAGTACCGCTGCGCTGAGTACGAGTACGATATGCAATTT
>QZKV01000125.1 GCA_003599575.1 Desulfobacteraceae bacterium
CCCTTTTTCAAAGGGGGACTTGATGGCTCGCCCCTTTTTCAAAGGGGGACTTGATGGCTCGCCCCTTTTTCAAAGGGGGACTCGATGGTTCGCCCCTTTTTCAAAGGGGACTTCATCGTTAGCGGCTCGATCGGATTATACGACACCGAATTTATGAAACAGAGTACTAAGGCGCGGCGGCCTTCTTTTTCGATTGCTCTGCGCCTCCGCCCCCGGCCGAGTTCAGGGACGTTGCTTCCTGCCGAACAGGACCTATTTTTAGATGGCATTTCGGCGCTCAGGTGCCTGGTCTCAGTCCCGCAATGCCGCCGGCGGCACCCGTTGGAACGGCCCGCGCATTCAAATCTCCAGCAGGAATCGATTCCGTAGCCCTCTCCCCACTTCCTTCTCCCGCAACAATCTCCAACGGGATGAGCTTTGCGCGCGGCCGGGCACTTTTTAGAAACTGCCTTCCATCCTCACAGCCCCCCTGAGGATACGCACAAAGGAGATCGGCATGGCGGACATTCAGCATCAGCAACCCCTTTTTCGCAGGGCTTTGGTCCAAAAAGTGTTGCGGCGCACCGTCGCGATCGTCGTTTTGATGTGTCTGGCCTATGCGTTGGCGGCCGTCGTTTATGCCACCAAGACCATTTATAAGGTCAAAATGAATTACGCGGTCGTGTTGGAGCGATTCGGCGGCCAGCGCGAGGCGGTGACGGCCGTGGGCTGGCACATGCGCCCGCCGCTGTTCACGCGCATCGAACAGGAGGTGGCCATGATGAATCAACATCTCCAGTTGGGCGGGCGGCCCGACCCCATGCGCATCATATCGAAGGGCAACGTGGCCTTGTGGACATCGGCCGTGCTCACCTACCGCATTCGAGACCTGCAAACCTGGGCCATTGAAAACCTGAACGCCATCAATTTGCTGCAGGGCGACTATGACGGCATCGTCAAGGATCTGCTGCAGGCCGAACCGGTGGACAAGCTGATTTCCGATCGCGACCAGATCAAGGAAAAGATTTACCATGCCCTCAAATCCAGGCCCATCAACGAGGGCGGCCCCACCCTGGAAGGCAAATACGGCATCGAGATCGTCAGTTTCGTGCTCAAGGAGAGCCACTTCGGAGACAAGCTGGTCGAGGCCAGCGAGGAGAAAAAACGCCGCGAGCTGATCGCCGAGGCGGAAAACTATGCCGCCGACCAGGAGGCTAGCCGCATCCGCAAATTGTATGCCGCTTACGTGGATGGCATTCAGTCCCTGCAAAAAAGCATCGGCCGGCCGGACGGCTCCACGGACAATGCCATCCTGGAGTTTCTGACCCAGCAAAAATGGGCCACCGCTTACGAAAAGAACCAGGAAGGCCAGAACACGGTGGTGATCCAAAACACGCAAGCCGCCCCGGCCCTGACCTTGCCGCAACCGCCGCCGAAGATAAAGTAGAGCGAAATTTAGTTCTCGGAGAGATCCATGCCGCGCCGCTTGACCAAGAAAATCACCTACGTCCGCCTGCCCGAGCAGCGCATCCAGGAGATCCAGGCCCTGGTCGCGTCTTGGCCGTATGAGACCAAGGCCTTCATGAGGGCCCGCCTGAACCAGTTCACCCCGCCGGCCGGGTGGCGCAGCATCCTGACCGATTGGGTGCTTTCTTTTTTGATGGAACCGGCGGAAAAAACCTTCCGGGTGCTCAAGGATCCGGACATCCTGACCGACTGGCAGAAGCGCTTCGAGCTCTCCGGCCAATCCAACCCCCAGGACGCCTGGAACCGTATTCTGCGAAAAGAAGTCACCCGCAAGGACTACCTTTACCTGCTCAGCCTGCTCGACCAATCCTTGTCGGACGTGCATGTGCCGGTCGAACTGGAAGCGCTGTTCGAGAAAATCTATCGGGCTCATATCCGCAAGGAGTATGTGGCCGACCCGCTCATCCCCAAGGCGCCCCTGCTGCTCATCGTCGGCCCCTCCGGCAGCGGCAAGAGCTCCACGGTCACCGAAGCGGTCGAAAAAGTGATCTTCAGCGACCGGGTGCTGCCCGAAATCGACCTGGCCCGCAAAAAGGAAACCGTGCTGGCCGACCAGCCCTTCTGGAAAAGTCTGGAAGAAGTCGAACCGGACCTGGCGGCGGAAATAGAACGCCGCAGGCGGCTCAAATTCTACAACCTGCTCAAACGCATACCCATGATCCACTGGCTGTTCCATTTGGCCATCCAGCGCAATCTTTCCATGCTGCTAGAGCAGGGCATCCCGATCGACTACGCCATGGTGACGCCCAACGATTATCAGACCGCGTTGGCCGGCGAACCGGGCAACTACTTCAAACGCACCCTGGGCGATCCGCGCAAGACCACCATCCGCCATGTGGAGGAGGCCCACAGCGCCTTCGGACGGGTGGAAAGTCACATGGGCGGCGCCGAACGCCAGCAGCGCACCCTGATCGATACCTCCAACATCGTTTTGGACGAGATCATCAGCGGCAAACGCGACTGCCTGCTCATCGCCACCTCCGATCAGCCCGAACGCTTCGATGCCGCCATCTACAGACGCTTCGTTGAAAAGGGCAGCATCATCAACATCGCCGATTACTGGAAGAATCCGGCCAATCTCAAGGAGGTCGTGCGCCTGGAGCTGCAGCGCCACGACACCGACGTGCTTGCGGCGCCGGACGCCGCTTCGCCGGGCCGGCCCGCCCCGCTGCGTCCCGGGGAACTCGATCTGGCCGTCGAGCTGATCTACAAAGTCTTCGATGATCGCACGCTGAAGGTGATTCCTTCTTATGTGCGCAAACTGATCCACTCCATCGTGGAAATCAAAAAGGGCTTTGCCGTCGCATATCTTCAGGACCCCCTGCTGGTGCGCCGGGCCTTCGAACTGGTGGCCCAAAACTCCTACGGCGATCTGTACAAACGCATCGTGGACCGCATGGACCGCCACGTCAAATGGGAGGACTACATCGGCGGCATCAAGGATACCTTCTCGGAGATGACCAACAACTGCCTCTTCTACGGAGTGGATGAAGAAAAGGGGGTTGTGCTCAACGGCCCGCCCGGCGGCGGAAAAACCTTCCTGGTGCGCACCTGGCTCAGCGAAAATACGGATGTGCACGATATCGCCACCAGCGCAGGCGCCTTGCAGGATCCGGCCAATCCGATCGACGGTGCGGTGGAGAATATGGAGAAGCTATTCGATATCGCCAAGATGATCGCCCCCACCCTGGTCTTCTTCGATGAGGGCGATGCCCTGGCACCCCGGCGCAGCGCAGCGGGCGGGTCCCCCACCGACAAACTGACCAACAAATTCCTCAACCTGATCGACGGTGAAATTCCCCTGCGGCGCGTCTTCACCGTGCTGACCACCAATCGCCTGGACATCATCGATCCGGCCCTGGTGCGGTCCAAACGATTGAAAGTCATGGAAGTTTCCGGCATGGTCAGCAAGGAGGATATCGAAGCGATCGTGATGAGCGCCTTAAAGGAGATCCCCCTGGCCGAAGACATGAGCATGCGGCTGATCATGGAGGCGGCCCAGGGGCTGTGCAACACGCCGGCCGATTACGCCGCCTTCGTGGAAAAGGCCCGCGCCCTGCGCAACACCGAGTTCGAGGTGCTGCAACGGTTCCGCAACATGGAAGCCGCATCCAACGAAATCCGGGCCAATTTCATCAAGTTCAACCTCAAGACCCTGCTGGGGATCCTCGAGGCGGTCGATCTTCCCGCCGCCTTGCGCACCAGGATCAAAGCCGCACCCTTGGAGGTGCTGGACCGCTACGAGGAGATCCGCCAGGCCTGCGCGCCGATTCAATCCTCAAGCCAATATCCGCTCACGCGTTCGCATCTGGCTTCGGCCAAAGTGGAGATCGCCCAAAGTCCGACCAAGAAAGGCAGGGTCCAGCTGGATGAATTCCTGGAGGCCGAATTGAGCCAGGAACCGCAGGTCGGTTTTATCATCGGCGCGGGAGCCAACGACTTGTCCGGTGTTTTGCTGCCCATTGCAACCAGCCTGACCAACCGGGTCGCGGACCGCAACATTCTGGTGACCGGCGCGGTATCTTCCACTTCGTCCGCGGCCGCCGAACTGGATATGGCCGTTCAGATGACGCAGCAGTCGGCCCAGGAAGCGCTCACCATGGTCAAAAACTACCTGCAGGAGTTGTCTCCCAAAATCAGTACGGCCCGCCTGCTGGGCGATTTCCTGGAAGATTACACCATCCACCACCAGCTGCTCTCCGCATCCTACAACGTCGGCGGACCATCCGCCGGATACGCCCTGGCCATCAACACGCTGTCGGCGCTCATGCTGCTGCCGGTGTTCAACGACTTCGGCATCACCGGCGCCCCCTGGACCAAGGGCGTCAAAAGCGGCGAAGTGGGCGGTTCGGTCATCATCGGCGGCCACAAGAAAAAAGCCGAGAAGGTGTTGACCTACCTGCAGCGCATGTACATGCCCCTGAAAAATTATATGGATCTTGATCAGGATTTTCTCATGGGGTATTGGAGTCAGGGAAAGGATATTCTGGGCGTCACCCATTTCGGCGACCTGGTCCCGGAAGTATTTTGGCTGAACACGGACTATGAAGAGCGCCTGCTGGAACTTCTGAGCATGCGTATCCAATACAAACTGGCCAGGTACAAAGGAGAGCCGCCTCCGCCCGGTACCAAGGAGCTCATCCTGGCCATCAAGGAAGTCCTGCGCCATGAAGTGGAAAAGCAGATCCGCAATCGCCTGGCCGCTTTACGCGACTACCTGCGCAGCCCCATGCGCGATCCGCACCTCTCGCTGGCCGAAATTTACCACCGGCCTGCACCCCGCGGCGTCGAATGGACCAACCCCTTGGCGAACTTCATGCGCAACTTCAAAGCAGCCAAACGGCCGCGCCGCAGGAGCGGAACCCAGGCCTCCTGAGCGACAAATTCCGGGCCGACCCTCTACCCGCGAAGCGAATCTGCCGGCCGCGAAGAACAGGCCTTAAACCTTACAAAGCGAGGTATGAAGATGAAGCGTGGATTGATTATCGTGGATATGCAAAATGACTACTTCCCGGGCGGAAAGATGGAACTCGTCGGCATGCCATCCGCCGCGCAGCACGCGCAGGGCGTGCTGGAAGAATTCCGCTCCCGCAACATGCCCGTTTTTCACATCCAGCACATCTCCCTAAACCCGGGAGCGACCTTTTTCCTGCCCGAGACGCAGGGCGCCGCCATCCACCCGAGCGTCGCTCCCAGTGCAGCGGAGCCGGTGATCCGCAAGCACTTTCCCAACAGCTTCAGAGATACCCCCTTACTGAAGGAACTGCAGCAGCGCGACATCGGCGAGGTCGTGATCTGCGGGGCAATGAGCCACATGTGCATCGACGCCACCGTAAGGGCCGCGTTCGACCTGGGCTTGCGCTGCAACGTGGTATCGGATGCCTGCGCAACAAGAGATTTGAAATTCGGCCAAGAGGTCGTCCCGGCTGCACAGGTCCACGCGGCCTTCATGGCCGCGCTGTCGGCGCCCTTCGCACGGGTCGTTGAAGCGGACAAAGTGGCGCCCTTGCTCGGGTAGCGATGAACACACCGATGGCCTGGACTTTTCTGATCATCGCCGGCGTTTTCGAAATCGGCTGGCCCCTGGGCTTCAAGCTCTCGCAGGCGACGCGCTTCAGGCTCGCTTTCATCCTGATGGCCGTGCTCTCCATGGCTTTGAGCGGCTATTTTCTCTGGCTGGCCCAGCGCGACATTCCCATCGGTACGGCATATGCCGTCTGGACGGGGATCGGCGCAGCCGGCACGTTTCTGATCGGCATCCTGTTCTTCAATGACGCCGCCAGCCTGATGCGCCTGACCTCTTTTTTCCTGATCCTGGCGGGGATTGTGGGTTTGAAAGTAAGTTCATCGAATTGATTTGAAGGCTTCTAATTCGATCGGTCATTGTCTGCTCCTCAACTTCTTTGCAAGACAGCCGCCGGTCATGGCCAACGATTCAGGATCAAGATAATATTCCGCATGCTTTTGAAAAAGCACGCTGCATTTAGCAGGGAATTCTTCGTCCTCTTCATTGAAAAGCAATAGCAGAGAAATACGGGGAAGTGCGTTAAACTGCATCATCAGGTCGTACGCTATTTCCAATTTGCAGCGCAAACCGCCCAATTCATGGCATGCCTTTTCAAGTTCATTCAGTTTACCTGAAAAATGCCTTTCAATAGCTCTCTCGGTGTCGCTGGAAAAATAGTTCACATTCGTGAAATGGGTAGCTTTTTTGAAATCTTTAAAAGAAACCCATTCAGCATCATAGTGAGAGCGACCGGGACATAGAAGGATGTATTTGGCAAGAATGACAAAAGTCATATAATCGGGTCTGTTTCCTGATTCATCCACAATTTCCTTACGGGATACGATGTATCGGTCATTGAAGAAAGGAATGATCCGCCTGTCGCCATTATGCACCATACCAAGTTCGGTTTCGATTGACCCGAAATCGATTTTTTCCATTTGAGCGCAATAGTCCAGAACATTTCTTTCAAAGACATCTGATGATTCATCCATGGTCTATGCTTTCAAGAATTCCATTGCAAATTTTTTCAGCAACTTTTTTTGTTGCCACTTTGGAAAAATAAGATACCTGCCGCTGTCATGGCATTATTCACTTATGTTTGTAATCCATATTTTCTCCATTCATACGAAAGCATTCAATTCATGGCGCAGCCGGCACCCCATGGCGCTGGGCCAGCTTCTGAAACATGCGCGTGATACCGGTGCCCAGGGAGTACAAGCCCTGGATGCCGAGGTTGTCCTCGGCGGTGCTGTCGAAGAAAAGATTCAGGTTGGAGTCCATGCCTTCTTCGGACCGCCAGTAGCAAATGAGCAATGGCACCATGGGCAAGGGGCGGAGCACGACCGAGATATCCGATTGGTAGTGATTTTCCACCTGCTTGCCGTCGAACAGGTGAACGAGGTCTTCGAACAGGTCGGTGTAGGTGTCGGCCAGTTTCTTGAGCGCTTTTTCGCATTGATGATTAAAGAAGTGGTACCAATCCTTGCCGCTGGGCAGTTCACGCAGGGAAGTCCATTGGCCCGCGACTGGTGTGCCTTTGCAGCACAAAATGTAGTTCAGGACCGGTGCGGCCACCCACGGATTGATATGGATATCGGTGTGCAGGCTGCCGTTGGCATCCACGCTGAAATCCTTGCCCATGACTTTCAGGATGAGTTTGGTGCCGTCATACCGGCCGCCTGTTCGGCCTGCCGCAGCCGCCAGGTCGGTTTGCTGGATCTTTTGTCTGAGCTGGTTCACGGCATTGTCCAGATCCGCATCGAGGTTTCTGGCCGGGCGCTTCTGAGTCCCGTATTTTTCAATTGTATCGGGTGCGACATACGGGCAGACGACAAGCTCTTTTTCACCTTTGAATACAGCGGCGGCAAAGGCCATGCAGGTTTTTTCCCGGCATTGACGGCAATTGGTCTTGGGCAAAATTTTCAGCACTTCCATCAGGTTTTGAAACCGCGCCATGCGGGCTCCTCCTTTTCCTGCCCAAACCCCTTTCCACTTATGGGAAAGGCGCTGGATGGACAATATTTGATAGGATTTTTATCTCGGATGCATCCGTTTAACATCCCCCAAATGGGGGATTTTTGCATCCAAAATGAACCATAATAAACAATTTGCATTCTTGGGTGATTTGATGGGAAAAGTACAGGCGATCCATCTGATCCTGCTTTGCGGGGCTTAACGCTTTCGGGGACGGCCAATGCCGAACATGGGTATCGAAACCAAACCGCTCGATTTTTCGAAGGCCTATACTACCCTGACCCTGTTTCATTCCGGTCCGGTGGTCGGCTGCAACGAGGCGGTACAGGGCCGCTTTTACGGGGCCAGATTCGACCTGGATTGGGACCTGTCGCCCCTTTTTCCGTATATCAACGCCATCATGCCCGACGCCCAATTGTATGAAACGCCGGTCTATGTCAAGTTTCTACTGGACCGGCATTTGTGTGCCTTTCATCCGCAAAATGGCGCTTTTTCGCCGGTGAGCGACCTTGCCGCTGCAATGGCGTTTTTGGACAGGTTGATCGCTTTCTTAGAAGACGTTTACTATCGCAGGGCCGAAATCAATCCCAACTACCGGAAATTCAAACCGACTTCCGCTCTGGATATCTTTCAATTGCTGCCCCGCACCAACTGCCGGGCTTGCGGCCATGCCACTTGCCTGGCCTTTGCCGCCGCTGTTTCCCGCCAACGGTCATCGCCGGCCGAATGCCCCCACCTGGGCCGCCCTGTTGAGGAAAAAGCCCTTTTCCCGGTTTTCGACGCACAGGGCCGGTTGATCCGGACGATCGCCCTGGAGATCGACTCAACCGCCTTGCGTGAACGCATCAACCAAAAAGAAATCCAGATTCAAACCCTGCAGTCCCGGCTTGAAAGCATGGAACAGGGCCAGGCCCGCCACACCCGGGATGTGAACCGCACGCTGCCCGACCCGCTGACCCGGCGTGAAATCCAGGTGCTCCAGCTGGTTGCCGGCGGGCTCACCAACAAGGAGATTTCAAGCCGGCTGCACATCTCCGAACATACGGTCAAAAGCCATGTCATCCACATTTTCAACAAAATCGGGGTCAATGACCGTACCCAGGCTTCCGTATGGGCGGCCTCCCAAGGATTGCTTTAGAAGTGGTTGCAAAGCCGGCCTGAACCCCATACTGTGTTGGGCAGGGCGTTCATTGCTCACAAGCCGGTCAAGCCGGGTTGCACTTCGATGCCGTTCAAAGGGCATTTTTTCCGCGCAAAGGCCCAGGAAAACGAAAGGCCGAATTCCTCCTTGCCGCCGATGCGCACTGCCTCCAGAAAAGCAGAAGCTAAAAATTTTCGCATGCCGGCCTTGCTCACCAGATCATTATAAAAATTAAGATCCACCCGCTGTCGTTCGATGTCATTGCCCGGCTCGCCATAGGCATAGCACAAATCATGGGGCAAGCAGCACTTGAAAGTGATGTCCTCCCAGCGGCAGCCGGTGAAAAGTCCCAGCATTTCATCCGGCACACCCGAACAGCCGTCAAACTTCCAGCTGTCGTACTGATCGAAATGCGCGTTGATTCTCCGCACCAGATAGTCCAGCTCGAAATGGGCGCACAAAGCCAGGGCCTGTTGCGTCGTGACCGTATCGCCAATCCGCGGCAAATCCATTTTTCGTCCCCCCTTCAAGGTCTTGCAGGTGCGCACACCCGGCAGAAACCGCCACCAAGTCCGGTGATCTGGCCGGTTTTCAATTCAGCCAGCCGAGAACCATGCTGCGCTGAAGATGGGCCGCCCGATGAAAGCAGGCCCAATGGGTGAGATCAAAGCCGGCCCTGCCCCGAACCGCTTTCACATGGTACTTGCGCTGACCTTGCGACATGTCATCCCATTCAACGTCTCCTACAAGAGCCTCTTCGCGCCACTTGAGTTTGTCATAGCACGGGGCGCCCGTGTGCTTCTGCCATCGACCGCAGCGGGATTCAGCGCTGCCCGGCTTGCAGAAAAGCGTTTCGATTTTTTGGTACTCCTTGGGATAATCAAGTTCCAGGTCAGCCGTTTGCCCATTGCCGCCTTTCATCTTCTTGAGAAATTTATAAATCAACTGGGCTCCTTGGAGGCAATACTCCGTATTGTTGCGTGTTCTTTGCTTTTTGTGCTGATCGTTATAGCGCCAGGTCAGATACGGCAGGTCCGGATATTCGAAGGCCTCGACATGACCGATCTGGGGAACGAAGACATCGCAGACGGTCTGGAAGAATTGAAAATCCCACCCGCCATCTTTTTCAGCCAGCCATATTTTGCCGACATCGTTTTCGTCTGCATGCCGGCCCGAAAATCCAAAATGCGAAAAGGTGTCTGCGATCGTATGCAGGGCGACCCCCAGCCTGACGAGTTTCAACTGTGCGACCTCTTCGGCCAGGGCCAGATCGACCAACTTGGCCGGAAGGTCGTTCATTTTCATGGATGCGGGTGCGGTCACGTAAGAAAACCGGCCGGGATTGATCCAACGGATTTGTGACGGCAGAAAATGGAAAGGCATATAAATCTTTTTTTGCACATCCCAGTCAAAGGCCCCCAGATTGTAGTGCGCCGTCCGGGCCGTATCGAAGTGCTGGTTGGGGAAAGGCTCGATGGGTTCGCTTTCAGTGGAGTCGTCGACATATTGAGAGGCGTACGCGACAGTCTCGGCCTCTGCGGCAGTGAGCCCGGCCAACTCGGACAGGTGATAAACGACATAGTAGTGATAATCCAATTGCATTCGAACACCTCCCTTTGAAATCCCGATCATATGGAATTGAGATGCCTGCGCCCTTCCGCAATCACCGCCAGGACGTCATTCTTCCCGACAAATTCATAGACCACCAGCTCTTTTCTCAGCAAAGCATCCTCGGCCTTCATGGATCTGAGATAGGTCATCAGCTTTTCGGCATGGCCCGGGTCCGCGGCGACGATAACGTTTATCTGCACACGCTTCCCGTTCACATCATAGATGGTATTGCGAACCCCGCTGAGGTCGGCCCCGATTTTACTGCTCATGGCCTTGACCTGCTCGGCCGGCACCGGATAGTCGGAAACCACCTTCCAATGGGCGGGCATTTTGGGCGCCGGAGGGGTTTGGCCGCCAAGCACATTCCCACCGAACAGAACACCCATGCCTATCCAAAGCACCACCAGCCATGCCGGCAGCCGCTGTACCCTGAAACCTCCGATCATCTGCCACCTCCTCGTTTTTCCTGATTGTTGGATACATACCGCATTAGGGCAGCGGGTGGTGCTTCAGAAGAAATGATTTCGCTCGCTCCCATGCGTCCGCCGCGTCTCCGGCGCGATATCGATTGGCATGGATTGCAAGATTGAAGCCATGTTCCGCGCCCGGGTATGAGACAAGAGTGACCGGCGTTGCAGCACGTCGGGCAGCCGACTCGAACTCGCGCATGGATTCTATAAGGCAGCAGTTTTAGGTTCTCAGATGCATCCGGCTTCGTGCGGGCAACACTCTTGCCGTCCACGAGAAGTACAACATAACCCAATTCAGCCACCGCGCCGGCAAAAGACCGGTACGCAAACGGCCCGGAGACCCCCGACAAGAGAATGACAGCCGGTCCCCTTCCAGTGCTTGGCGCGACAGTGGCAGGCGGACTTGAAGCGCAGGCCGACAGAGAAAGGTAGAGCAAGAATACAAACCCGAGAGCGATACAACACGTAAGGCCGGATGAATTCATTCGGCACTCCCATCGATGGAGAACAGGAAAATGGTCATGAACATCAGTAAGCGTCACGTGTCTAACTACCCGTTCAGCAACCGGGCGCCAACGTGCTACAGTAAAGCTACCACACTTCCCACTCGGTGCGCTGGAACGAAAGTTAGAACTCCTGCCCCATTCCTCATCCGAATACCGGTGGGGTCTTGGGGACGTATCTTGGGGAACGGTGTCGACTGCGTGTACTTTATTCGCTTATATTGGATGAGGAACCCACGTTCCGGTCCTATAAGTTCAATGTCCCTGATTTCTCCTGGTTTCGTTAATTTCCTCACCAGTTGAATTGTTGGCTAGCGCCTTTTGAAGTTTCAAATCAGCGCGGCTTTCCGCAGTTCCAACATTCTGTAAACTGACCCTCGGAGTCTTCCCCGCAAAATTCACATATCCATTTCTCTTCATCAGTAAACTTATTGCTATGTGGATTTTCGAAGTCCTTGACTATGGTCCTTGCTTCATCAAGTTTTGAATCATCGACTATCCAAACTGATGGAGCTGTTTCTGCGGTAATCGGCAGTTCGCCCCTGGCACTGTAAAGGGTTTCTCCTCGCACTTCAGATGCGATACCGTATGACTCTAAAATACCCTTTAGCAGATGAGCTTCGGTTGGATGCTTAGCTGGTTATATTTTCAACATTTTGAGAGCCTCATCGCGTCGGGGACTTCTGGGGATGTTGTTGAAAACGTGCCCTTTAGTCGCTTATTTTGATGAAAAACCCACGCTTTGTCCTAGAAGTCAACAACGTCCCCTAATTTTCCCCCTACTAATTTTCCTCAGCCGCAGGTTTTACCTGTCGGCTGAAAGACCAAGGTTATGCTTAAAACTCACCGAACTTCACCGACTGGAGAATGGTCAGTCCAGTATTTTCGAATTGTGGGTATGTCGTCTCCGGTGGTGCTTTACGAGAGAATTCGACCTGAATTCCTATGTTCGGTTTGTCGGGATGAACACAATGCATTCCAAGCATCTCAAGGACACTGTACTGACCTCCGCGTTTAGCTTCAGCTCCAAAATCCTTTGATGCCGATCGGTAAATAACGCAAGTTTCTGAGCGATCCTCATATACCTGCTCAGTGTTTTGGATCACTTCAAATCGGCCGGTGTTCGGTTCACTACTACGTCTTTTTTGTAATGTCTTAAGGAATTCCTCTTTAGACGCAGGAGGATCAATGTTGTATACAGTGGAACTCACGATGACTGTATCATTCTTCGGCATTCCGAGCGCCCCGAAAGCAATTTGATAAGTGGATCGCATGATTGCCGACCACTTTTGTCCCGTGGGCAGCACAAAGGACACTCCAGGTTGTTCCACTCTTTCGCCTCCCTGTAAATTCTGGTAACTCGGGGCAGTTACGCAAGAAACAAGCAATACAGATAAAGAAATTGACAACGCGCGATACATCGATCCCTCCTTATAAGCATAACCTTTTCTTAGTGGTCCTAATAACCGTCTTATTCTACGGGATATAATGGGGCGCCTATGATTTTATGCTTTTATCCTCGATCAACTTAACCCCACATCCACCTGCAATTCTTCACCTTTTCTGGATAAATGGCTCACTGCCGATTGGCATATGGCCAGCCTTCTGGCAATTTCAATGGTGGTCATCCCAAGCTTCCACTGGGCCCAAAAACATAGAAGTGCCCTAGCCAAGACGGTTTTGCGGGGAATTGCCGCCGGCCGTTACTTCATCAGGTTGCATGTCCAATACTTGGGCAAACGCTGCAGCGTGCGATCAAAATCATACCCTTTGGCTTCTAGAGCATATTTTTCCTCGAGTTTCTCATTGGCTGCTTTAAGCACATGAATCACAAAGTCACAATCACCGCCGTCTGCTGAATTTGGTTCATAGTATGTTCGGTTCAAGGGCACGACCACGCAGCTAGTCAAGAGTGCCAGCGATACTGCAACCATAAGGAAAGAAATAGGTTTCAGCGTCCAACGCTTTGTGTGAGAGGCGCGGGCACGGATACTATTCAAAACCCCGGAGTTTTCCACGTCCTCTCCACAAAATTGTTGGCATTTTCAATCACAGATTCTGAGCTTCAATTGCTTGGCAATATGGTCAAAGTCGCGATCATTGTGAAGCAGGGGGATATCGTACTCAATGGCAACAGAAGCAATCATACAATCAACCGGTTTCCGAATTGTAATACCCTTCTTTCGAAGGGATCTGTATATCTCCACCGCCCGCAAAAATGTTGTCTGCCGCATAGGCAGGAAAATAAGATCGTTAAAATATCCCTTTGTTTTGGCGAAGTCTGCGTCAGATCGAATTCCCTGGAGCACCTCCGCCAGGATAACTCCGCAGAGGGATAAATCCGCTTCCTTTTCTATCAATTCCTGAAGCATTGCGACATGTGGCTCATTCCGGTCGGCAAAAAAATCGATCCAGACAGTTGTATCGACAAGCACCATCAATCACGTGCCTCCCGCCACTCGGCAAGGTCCCCCTCCCATTTGATAGTGCCCTTCAGTTCAAGCAATCGCTTCTGGCGTCCACGGCGCCGAACCTCATGCAGTGCGTAGTCAATGAGAGCTCTCCGTGTACGGATTCCGGTCAGTTTTTGGCATTCATTGACCAGATCATCGTTAATCACCACGTTGGTTCTTCCCATATAATCACCTCCAATTATTTTTACACATTATAAGGGATGTTTTTGTGTATTTCAAGGAAAAATGTGCTGGATGCCACCCTAGTGCCGTTGAGCGGCCGCGGCGGCGTACGCGCGACGTTCGACCACAAGTGAATTATACCGCCGCCGCGGTCCGCTCCAGCGACGGGGTTATGTGCCGTCTCGACCGGGTAAATATGGGGACGCCCTTTGCATTTTTATATTCTGCCCTCCTCACATAAATTACATCAAATATAAATATCTAAAGGGCGTCCCCATACCCGCTCGTCCCCATACCCGCTCCATACCCGCTTTTTCGGCGACCGCCCCAACTTGATGTCGCAATTTGCGATTTCAAGTTGTTAAATTCGCCATAGGTCAAGTGGAACATGAAGTCAGCAGGAAACTTTTCAATATTCGTCGCACTTGTTCATTCAAACGTCTCGTTTCAACACCATATAATTCAGCCAAATCGGAATCCAGAATCACCTTTTCTCCACGTATTACTAAAATCTTTCTTAAGATTTTGTGTCTCAGGAACAAGTGCTTTTTCTTTATTCGGCATTTGAGTACCTATTCCCTTGCGGAGAACGTTCCCGATCACCGAGTGCAAAAGGCTTCCACAAAGCTATGCAAAAACCTCAGAAAACGGAAAACCACCGGCCATTGAAAATGCCACGGCCTTTTGCATCCGGTGAATTGGGTGGTTATGCGGCGCCTAAGTTCCCCACCGCCGATTTCTTCTCAAGCGCTGATATTGTATTGAACGCTGTTCTTGATAACAACTCGCCTTCTTTTCATCAATATTGTGTAATAATTCCTCGAACCTTAAAAAGTAATCAGTAATTCTGTCAATTGAGCCTCCAGATTCTAAATAGGCTTTTCGAAAAAAACCAGTTGCTATAAATTTTGCAAGAATATTCCATTTACAGGACAAGCAAAATACTTTTTGCTTTATTGAACTTTCAAGCAAAGTTGCTAAATTATTGGGATGCGGATTTATAACAACTACTGTTTTGGGCTTCCTTCGAATTAAATCAGTTATCATCTCAAAGGATTCTGCATCATCGATGCCGCCGCTCCATGCTCCAAATGAATAGCCAATCAAACATACACAACGCATCGAGGAGAATACATTCTTGAGACGATGATAAGGTTCAGTTGCAATTATGGATTGGCTTTCAGGCACTGGTCTCCAGTATGGAAATAATTGACC
This sequence comes from Desulfobacteraceae bacterium, assembly GCA_003599575.1. Classification (GTDB taxonomy): domain Bacteria; phylum Desulfobacterota; class Desulfobacteria; order Desulfobacterales; family Desulfosarcinaceae; genus Desulfatitalea. Next base: position 15,063 of record QZKV01000125.1, read on the forward strand.
AATATGCTTATGGAATTTCATCCAATTAAGAGCTTTCTGCATAATTGTTGAATGAGCAACTAAAGGATTAATTTTCATATGTGGATAGAGAATCTCGTGTTTCGAATCGATTTGGTCTGCCAAGTTGTCAACATTGAAATTGAATATTACTGACGGATAGAATAAATCAAATATACGGTATTGAATAGGAAATATTCCGTCAATTCTAGTTAGAAGCTGAGCCACTATCACTTCAACAAACTCAGGTGGTGTCAAGTCATCAAGCTCACGCTGTGTAATGATGCAATCATTTTGTTCAAACGTCCTAATCGGTTTAAGAATTGCTGATTTCAATGGACTGGGTGGTTGAATTGACGCAGGGAAAATGCCATTATCCCAAAAGTGCCTTCTTACAGTTGTAGCCAGCTTGTCACCAAATTCAATTTCGGGATCCGAAGCTCCTGCCCCAAGGACATAAAGGCTTCTATTACACGTAGTTCTTATGAGCTGATCCCATGCAAACATAATCAATCCTGTTTACATTCTTTTATCTCGATCCCTGAGTGTCATTAACAGTAATCGAAATATCGAGCATAACGTGGGCTTCAGCGGGAGCGGCCGCTTATTGGCCGCTATCCGCTGAAAGCCAAGGTTAGGAGAAATACAAATATCACTTCAACAAACTCTCTGTTCTCAGGAAATCGCGAAGACCGTTTTCAAGTCTGACTTTTATATCGTCGAGTTCTCTGAACACCACCTCTTTCTTACGAGGTACTGGCTCTGCAGTGGTGAAGTCATAGACGGCGCGTTTAAATTCATTGAATTTTCCAACCGCCTCCTCATGAACTTTTAAAAGCTTGGCTGGTAACAGAAGCCTAATTCGGCCTTCTTTGTTTGCCCAGTCTTTAAGAAAATCACCAAGCTTTTCGAAAAAATCATCTCTCGTGTACACTATTTCACCATCGGGCAACTCTCTATGGGCATCAGCAGAGGCAGCCATTTGGCAGAGACGGTAATGATTATAAAAACTCGCATAATAACCAAGAATGAGATCGAGATGATGTTCATATGACGATTTAGTGATTCCAAATTCGTGTCGGATGCCCTCTAATTGGGAATCGATTTTTGCCTTTTCACTTTGAAGGATACGTTTTGCCCAAAGATTGGTAAGCCAAGAGGAGAGAGCAATAATGATTACCGCACCGCCTCCAAACGTTGAAATGATCAAAGTTGAAATTTTGATTATATCGTCAAATGCCATAGGTTTTATCTACAACTCTTCTAACATTTGATTGGTTGCCCGAATGGGCGTCTTATTTTACGTCCAATCAGGGGACGAAATGGATCTAGTTGATCTATCCGTCATCTATCAAGGTCAAATCGCGCTGCTATATGACGGAACGGTGAACTATATCGTCGGCATTTCGTAAAAGAAGGGATACGCGAACCTGGTTCATATCCTCTCTTTTTTTGTCTCTGGTTTGGCTTGGAATTGTTCGTGCAGGGTCTATTTGCGAAATTATCCGAGAATTCGGGTCTTTGTCAATGTTTGTTAAGAGAATGCTTCCCCGCCGAAAGTGAGCGGCCGGGGTGGGGCTGCTGGCGGATGGTCAGGGTGAAATCACGGGCAAAGGGAATTAGGGCCGATGGCCAACGGCCTACCGGCTCTCCCACGTTCCCCCGATGCAGATTGCTTCGATTTCCGAAAGGCTTTCGGGCAGATTGTCCGGCGGACCTTGGACGGCAATAAAATCGGCGCGGCGGCCGGGGGTTAACGCGCCGCGATCGGGCAGGCGCAGTAGTTTTGCCGCGCTGCAGGTGGCGCAGCCGATCGCTTGGGCCAGGCCCAGGCCGGCGTTCACCAGCAGGCAAAGCTCCTGTTGCACGGCATGGCCGTGATTTACTCCCTGGCTGCCGGCGTCGGTGCCGAGGACGATGTTCACGCCCATGGTGTGGGCCTGGCGGATTTGCTCCAATTGATGGTCCAGCGTGCGGCGGGCCACATCCTGTTGCTTTCCGCTCAGACCGGGTGCTTCGGTGAGGGCCGCCATGGGAACGGCCGTGGGCACCCAGCTTGTGCCCCGGTCCGCCATGCGCCGCAAATTCTCCGCGCCCATGAAATAGCCGTGCTCGATCGAGTCGCAGCCGGCTACGATGGCCGTGCGCGCGGCGTGTTCGCCGTTGGCGTGCACCATGACGGCGCGCTGCGCCGCGTGTGCGGCCTGCACCATGGCGCGCAGCTCCTGCGCGTTGAATTGCGCGGGGCCCTGGTGGCCGAAGCGGTCCAGGCTGTTCAATCCCGACTGGATCAGCTTGATATGATCGCCGCCTTCCATGTGCGCCGCAACGGCCTGCGCCGGGGAGACCCCCTGGGGCGGGGATTGGCCGATCATGGCCCCGTAGCGGCCGGCGGCATACCAGGCCGCGCAGGCGGCGCACAGGTGCACCGGCTGGTCCGCCTTGCCGGGGTGCGCCTGTTGGAAGCGTCGCACGTCGCCGCGGTGGTCGCCGCCGTCGCGTACGGCCAGGACGCCGCAGCGCCGGTGCTCCTGCAGATGGCGCAGAATGGCGGCCTGGGATTGCTGCGGGGTGTGCCGCAGTTGCGCGGCGCGGACTTGGGGATCCAGGCTGCCGGAAAAGACCAGGTGCACATGGGCGTCGATCAGGGCGGGCAGCACCGTGGCATGCGACAGGTCCACGCCGCCGGCCGCTTCCGGGCAATCCGGCCCGATCCGCACGATGCGGCCTGCGCGCAGCGCCAGGCCCATGTTTCGGCGCGGCGGCCCGCCCTGGCCGTCGATCAGCCAGCCCGCCCGCACCCATCGCGTGGCGCGGGCATGGTTGGGCGGCGATGCCGGCCGCTGATCTTCATGGGCGGCTGTCATAGCTTCCCGAGCATGCGGCGGCGCACGAAATCCAGCGCGAGCATGGCAAATATGCGTTTGTTCATCAGGCGCCGGCCAAAGGAGATGGTGAATTTGCGGCTGCTGCATTGTTCGGCATCCGACAATCCCAGGCAGACGGTGCCGACCGGCTTTTCAGGCGAACCGCCGCCGGGACCGGCGATGCCGGTGACGCCCAGGCCGTAAGTGGCGCCGGCGGCGCGCCGCGCGCCTTCGGCCATCTGGCGGGCGGTTTCTTCATCGACCGCGCCGCAGCGCTGCAAAGTATCTTCGGACACGCCCAGCACCTTGATTTTGGCGGCATTGGCATAGGTGACCGCGGACAGCAGAAAATAGTCGGAGGAACCGGCCGTGTTGGTCAGCCAGTCCGCGATCAGGCCGCCGGTACAGCTTTCGGCCAGGGCCAGGGTGGCGCCGCGCTGCTTGAGAAGGTCTCCCACCTCCTCGGCCAGGGTGCGTTCCTGAACCGAAAAGGCATGCGGCTCCAGCTGGCCGGCGACCCAATCCACCGCCTGGGACAGGATCATTTGCCCGTTTGCCTCATCGGCGGTGTTCAAGTAGAGTTTGACCTGGATCTCGGGGAATTTGGCCCGCAACCCGAGTTTGATCTCCGGAAAGACGGTGCCGATGGCGGCCACCTTTTCGCCGACCGCGCTCTCGGGCAGGCCGAAGCTTGACACCACGCGGGTCATGCGAAACGCCCGCGCACCGCCCTGCCTGCGCAGCACCTCGGGCAGGACCTGCTCGGCCAGCATGGCCTGCATCTCATGGGGCACGCCCGGCAAAAAGAAAAAGGTGCAGCGCCCGATGCTGATGCGGAAACCGGGCGCGGTTCCCAGGGCGTTGTACAGGCAGGCCGCGCCTTTGGGAAACAGGGCCTGCTTGCGGTTGGACGGGTTCATGGCGCGGCCGCGCTTGCTGAAAAAGGCCTCGATCTCGGCAAGCGCCCGCTGATCCTCGACCAGTTCGACACCGGCGGCCTGCGCCGCGGCTGCCGAGCTCAGATCGTCCTGGGTCGGCCCCAGCCCGCCGGTCACGACGGCCACGTCGGCGCGCCGGGAGATTTCGCCGATGATCGATACCAGCATGGCCAGGTCGTCGCCCACGGCCTGGTGGCGCGTCACCTCGATGCCGTTTTGTTCCAGCATCCCGGCGATGTGCGCCGAATTGCTGTCCACCAGCGCCCCCGTGCGAATCTCGTCGCCGGTGGCCAGAATTTCCGCCTGCATAGCTGCGTCCTTTCAGGTCAGGTTCTTTTTGAATGCTTTTTCATTAGCACAGGGCCGGCAGGGAAACAAAGGATCAATCAGCGCGGTCGCACGCCTGGGCATGGATGCCGGAGGCAGGGCCTATGGGCACCGCTCGCCGTGAACCGCCGCTGCTAACATCCGCTCAGCTTGACGTAAAAAGGCGGCTGTATATGTTGTTCAATATTTCAGTTCCCCGCTGAACCGTCCTCTTTTGTTTCACCCCCTTCGCTGATCAAACCCTTACATCAAAATTAAGGAATCATATGAAAGCAGCCATTTTGGAAAACGGCACACTGTCCATCAAAGAGATCCCCAAACCCTCGCCCGGCGCCGAGCAGGCCCTGGTGCGCCTGACCGCCTCCGGGGTCTGTCATTCCGATGTGCACCTGGTCAAAGGCGATTGGCCCAAACTGACGCCGCCCTCCCCCTCCCCCTTCCCCATCGGGCATGAGGGCATCGGCGTCGTGGAAGCCCTGGGTCCCGGCGCGGATAAATACGTCCACGTCGGCGAGCGCGTGATCCTGGGCCTGGGCGGCCTGGGCGGGGCCTACTGGTGCGGGGCATGCGAATTCTGCCTGAGCGGCAGGCCGCGTTTGTGCCCGGAGGCCCGGCCCCTGCTCGGCACCCATGCCCTATACATTGCCACCTGGGCCAAGGCGCTGGTGCAGTTGCCCGATGAGGTCGGCGACCGCGAAGTCTCGCTGGCCTGCGGCGGCTTGACCGCCTACAGCGCAATCAAAAAACTGGTCAAGTTCGGGGTTACCCCCGGCAAACCGATCGCCCTGATCGGTGCGGCCGGCGGCCTGGGCCACTACGCCATCCAGATCGCCAGGACTTTCGGGTACGTGGTGATGGGCGTGGATGTGGGCCGCGAGAAGATCGATTTCATCAAGAGCCTCGGAGCGGACTACGCCATCGATGCCAGCGAGGCGGCCGCCTTCGTGAAGCAAAAATTCAAAGGAGTGAGCGCCAGCATCGTCTTTACGCCTAAAATCGCCGGATTCGAACTCGGCTTGAAGCTGCTCAAACGCGGCGGCGTCTTCGTCAGCGTGGGAATGCCGGCCGCCGATGAAAAACCGCTGGCGCTGCATCCCCTGGCCCTGCTGCAGAAAGAACCGCTCATCATGGCTTCGGCGGTCGGCACGGTCGAGGACATGCGCGAACTGGTGCAGCTCGCGTCCCAGGGCAAAGTCAAAACGCATATCAGCCGGGAGGCCCGTTTGTCGGAAGTCCAGGGCATTCTGGAAGAACTGGACCAGGGCCGCTACACCGGCAGGGCCATCATCACCGATATGGCCGGCTGACAGGGGTTTCCATGCAATCGATGATCAAAAAGGTCATCGTGATGGATGATGGGTAATGGCAGCGCGGGAGGTCCACCGATGAAACGCAGAATAGGCAAGCCATTCGGGTCCATTCAGAGCGCGGCGGCAACCGGAGGCATGCTCTTTGCGGCGCTTTTGCTCTTGGTTGGCTGCGGGGAAAAATCCACCGCCAACCCGGCGCCTCCCGCGCCTCCCAAAGTGACGGTGAGCCGGCCCGTCAGACAAAATGTGACCTATTTTCTGGAAGCGACCGGCAATACCCAATCCGCCAAAACGGCCCAACTGGTGGCGCGGGTAGAAGGCGTCCTGGAGGAAGTCTTTTTCCGCGACGGAGAAATCGTGGAGCAGGGTCAGCTGCTGTTCCGCATTCAGCAAGGCCCTTATGAGGCCAGGCTGCGGCAGGCCGAAGGGAATGTCCAGGCGCAAAAAGCGCGCTTGGAACATGCCAGGACCGAACTGGCCCGCTATGCCAGTCTGTATCGCCAGAAAGCAGCCTCGCAAACGGTTGTGGACAACTGGCGCTACCAGCGCGACGCGGCCAAGGCCGCGCTCACGGCCGCGGAAGCGCAAAGGGATTTGGCCAGGCTCGATTTGTCCTACACCGAGGTCTCGGCGCCTTTCACCGGCCGGATCGACCGGCGCCTGGTGGATCCCGGCAACCTGGTGGGACCCGCAACGGGCGGGGGCAACGCCGCCGCCGGGGCCGGCAACGGCGCGCCCGCGCCGGGTTCGGGCCCAAGCACGGTCCTGGCCCGCATCACCCAGATCGATCCGCTGTATGTCTATTTCAATATCAGTGAAACCGATATCGCCTCGCTCACCGGCGTCTCCGGTCTGATTGAAGGCCGGGCAAACGCCGGCAAGCACCCGGTTTTCATCGGCCTGGCCAATGAGAAAAGCTATCCCCACGAGGGCTTCCTGGATTTTGCCGCCGCCGAAGTCGACTCCCAAACCGGCACCCTGCTGATGCGCGCGGTATTTCCCAATGCGGATGGCAAGATGCTTCCGGGACAGTACGCGCGGGTCAAGGTGCCCGTCGGCAAGGAGAAATCCGCCCTTCTGGTTCCCAAGGTGGCGCTCAGCTTCGATCAGTTGGGCGCCTATGTGCTGGTGGTCAACAACGCTAACCAGGTGGAACGGCGCAATGTGAAAACCGGTCCCGCAAGGGATACGCAGTACATCATCGAGGGCGGCCTGGCGGAAAACGATCGGGTGATTGTCAACGGCCAGATGCGCGCCCAGCCCGGCAGCAGGGTGGCGCCCGAGATGGAAGCCTCCGCGGAAAAAGCCGCTGACAAGGCCCCGGGCGGCGCCTCGTGAACAAGCAGCGATGATCTCTCAATTCTTCATCGACCGGCCCATCTTCGCCAACGTGATTGCGGTGGTGACGATCATCATCGGACTGGTCTGCCTCTACTGGCTGCCGGTAGCGCAATACCCCCAGGTCGCACCGCCCACCATCCAGGTGACCGCAAGGTATCCCGGCGCGAGCGCCCAAGAGGTCGCGCAGACCATCGGCGTGCCCATCGAGCAGGCCGTCAACGGGGTTGAAAATTCAATCTACATGTCTTCGGCCAGCAGCAGCGACGGTTCGTACACCTTGACGATCACCTTCGACATCGGCACCGATCTGAACACATCCATGGCGCTGGTGCAGAACCTGGTCAACGGCGCCCTGGCCCAGCTTCCGGGCGGCGCAACCCAGCAGGGCGTCACGGTCAGGAAGGTATCCCCCAACATTTTGCTGGTGATCAGTCTTTTCTCCGCAGAGAACCACTTCGAAGAAATATTCCTCTCCAACTACGCTGTGATCAACCTGCAATATCCCCTGGCACGCATTCCGGGGGTCGGCCAGGTGCGGGTGTTCGGGGCCGGCCCCTACAGCATGCGGGTGTGGCTCGACCCCAACCGCATGCAAGCCTACGGCCTGACCGCCGGCGATGTCCTGACCGCCATCCGGGGTCAGAACGTGCAGGTGGCCGCAGGACAGCTCGGCGCCCCGCCCGTGCCGCCGGATCAGCCTTTCCAGTTCACCATCGGCACCTTGGGGCGGCTGTCCGAGAAGGGCCAGTTCGAAGAGATCATCGTTAAAACCGTCGAGGGTCAGGCGCCTCAGATCGTCCGGCTGAAGGATGTCGCGCGCGTGGAGCTGGGCCAGCAGAGCTACAGCAACTTCGCGATGGTGACCGGTCGCAGGTCGGCCCAGATCGTGATCTTCTCCCTGCCGGACGCCAATGCCATCGAAGTGGCCGATCAGGTGTACCAGGCCATCGAGACCATGAGCGCGCAGTTCCCCGAAGGCCTGCAATACGCCATTCGCTTCGATACCACGACTTTCGTGCGCGAAGCGATCGGCGGTGTGTACAAAACCCTGTTTGAAGCCGGCCTCCTGGTGCTCCTGGTCATCCTTTTGTTTCTGCAGAAATTCCGGGCCATGCTGGTCCCCGCCACCACCGTACCGGTCACCCTGATCGGCGCTTTTATCGCCATGGCGGCCATGGGGTTCACGATCAACCTGATGACCTTGTTCGCACTGGTCTTGTCCATCGGCATCGTTGTGGACGACGCCATCATCATCGTGGAGGGCAGTTCGTATTACATCGAACGCGGCATGCCCCCCCGGGAGGCCACCATCCGGGCCATGCGCGAGCTCACCGGTCCGGTGATCGGAATCACCCTGGCCCTGATAGCCGTTTTTTTGCCGGCGGCCTTCCTGCCCGGCCTGACCGGACAGATTTTCCGGCAGTTTGCGCTTGTCATCGCCGCGACCACCATCATCAGCGCCGTCAATGCGCTGACCTTGAAACCGGTGCAGTGCGCGCTCTGGCTGAAACCGGCGGCCGAAAAACGCCCCAACTGGTTTTTCCGCGGATTCAACCGGGCCCATCAGGGCATGAGCGATGCCTACATGGCGGTCGTCACGCGCATGTTGAAGCGGCCCCTGCTGATGGTGGTGGTCTTTGCCCTCATCATCGCTGCGACCGTATGGAATTTCCTGCGCCAGCCCACGGGATTCCTGCCCACCGAAGATCAGGGCTACGGCATCCTGCTGGCGCGCCTGCCCCAGGGGGCGTCGCAGCCGCGCTCGCGCGAGCTGGCCGAAAAAATCAATGCGATCCTCAAAGAGACCCCCGGGGTGGCCAACTGGGTCACCATCGGGGGCTTCTCGCTCCTGGACGGCGCCAATGTCGCCTCGATCTCGACCACCTTCATCGTCTATAAGCCCTGGGGGGAACGCGACCTGAACCAGGAAGCGATCGTGGCCGGCATCAACGGCAAGCTTGCGCAACTCCAGGAGGCCCAGGCCATAGTGGTGATCCCGCCGTCCATCCGGGGCCTGGGCCAGACGGGCGGTTTCCAGATGATGGTGGAGGACCGCCGCAGTCTCGGTCTGGCCCAGCTTTTCCGAAGCACGCTGGAAATGGTCCAGAAGGGAAACCAAAACAACAACCTGAAGGCACTGGTCAGCACCTTCAACGTCAGCAGCCCGCAACTCTACCTGAACATCGATCGCGCCAAGGCCGAGTCCCTGCAAGTTCCCCTGGCGAACGTGTTCGACGCGCTGCAGGCCTATCTCGGCGCATCGTTTGTCAACCTCTTCAACAAGTACAACCAGGTGTTTCAGGTCTACATCCAGGCCGGCAGCGAGTTCCGCCTCGAACCTGAAAACATAAAGAATCTGTATGTCCGCAACCAGACCGGCGGCATGGTGCCGCTGGGGACGTTGCTGGATGTGCAGCGCGTCCAGGGGCCGGAGCTGGTCACGCGCTACAACCTTTATCCGGCGGCCGCGATTTTCGGCACAGCCGCTCCGGGAGTCAGTTCCGGCCAGGCCTTGGCGCAGATGGAGCAATTGGCCGGCGGCACTTTGCCCGAAGGCATGGCCTTTGACTGGACCTCCGTCAGTTACCAGGAAAAGAAGGTCGGCAGGCAAGCCTATTTTGTCTATGCCCTCTCCATCATCCTGGTGTACCTGGTGCTGGCGGCTTTGTACGAAAGCTGGACCCTGCCCGCCGCCATCATCCTGGTGGTGCCCATGGCCCTGGTCGGGGTTTCCCTGGCCCTGCTGCTGCGCGGCTTTGACAACAACCTGTATACCCAGGTGGGACTGGTGCTGATGATCGCACTGGCCAGCAAGAACGCCATTCTGATCGTGGAGTTCGCGCGCGAGCTGCACCGCGGAGGCATGTCCCTGAGCGAGGCCGCCGCCGAGGCCACCCGCCGCCGCTTCCGTCCCATCCTGATGACCTCTTTCACCTTCATCCTGGGGGTGTTGCCGCTGATGCTTGCGTTCGGTGCGGGCGCCGCCGGCCAGCAGGCCATCGGCACGGTCGTGTTCGGCGGCATGCTCGCATCCACCTTGCTGGCCATTCCGTTCGTGCCGGTGTTCTATGTTCTTTTCGAGCGGTTGAGCGAACGTTTGCGGCGTAAAATATAGAAAGATTTTTTAAAATGCACCAAGGCATTCAGGAGGAAACATCATGACCACCCAACCGGCAGAAAAAACAGCCGCCAGGAGCGGCACGTTCATGATCGGGGGAGACCTCCCCGTGCACCGCCTCGGCTTCGGCGCCATGCGGCTTACCGGCGAGGGCGTGTGGGGCGCACCGCCCGACCGCAAAGAAAGCATCGCCGTTTTGAAGCGCGCCGTTGAACTCGGCATCACCTTCATCGACACGGCCGATTCCTACGGGCCCGATGTTTCCGAGCAACTCATCGCAGAGGCCCTTTACCCCTACCCCGCCGGCCTGGTGATCGCCACCAAGGCCGGTTTCCAGCGCACCGGCCCGGGCCAGTGGGTCGAAGACGGCCGCCCCGAGCACCTACGCAAGGCCTGCGAAGGCAGCCTGCGAAGGCTCAGGCTGGAGCGTATCGACTTGTTTCAGCTGCACCGCATCGATCCCAAGGTGCCCATGCAGGATCAGATCGAAACGCTCATCGATCTGCAACGCCAGGGCAAAATCCGCCACATCGGGTTGTCGGAGGTGACCGTCGAGCAGATCGAGGCGGCCGGCCGGATGATCTCCGTGGCCACGGTGCAGAACCGCTACAACCTTGTGGATCGCAAATCCGAGGATGTGCTGGCGTATTGCACCCGCCGGAACATCGGCTTCATTCCCTGGTTTCCGTTGGCCACCGGCGATCTGGCCAAACCCGACGGACCGCTGGCGGCTTCGGCCGCGCGGCTGGCGGCGCAACCGGCGCAGATAGCCCTGGCCTGGCTGCTCAGGAAATCCAAGGTCATGCTGCCGATCCCCGGCACCTCCAAGGTCAGGCACCTCGAGGACAACACCGCGGCGGCCCTGCTCGATCTGGATAAGGCGACCATGCAGGAACTGGACAAGGCGGGCGGGTGAGAATCCGGTTTTCAATCCCCATGCAGCCGGATTGGACACCCGAATCGACGCGCGCCGACATTTCGGCATTTCTTTTGACCTGAAAAGAAAAGCGGCTTGAAAGGCTCTCACATGCCGACCATTTTCACCCACCCGGCCGTTCCGCTTGCCCTGGGGCTCGGCCTGACCCGCAAAATCATCTCAGGGCGCCTGCTGGTGGCCGGCATGGCGCTTTCAGCGCTGCCCGACCTGGATGTCATAGCCTTCCGCTTCGACATCCCCTATGCCGCAGCCCTCGGCCATCGCGGCTTCAGCCACTCCCTGGCTTTTGCCGGGGCTGCGGCGCTATGCCTGGCCTGCGCCGCCCCGCTCCTTGGAACCTCGTTTAGGCGGGCTTTTCCTTTTCTCTTCCTCTCCATGGCCTCCCATGGCCTGCTGGACGCCTTCACCAACGGCGGCAGCGGCATCGCCCTGCTCTGGCCTTTTTCAGCCGAACGCTACTTCGCGCCCATCCAGGTGATCGAAGTCGCGCCCATTTCCGTTTCGCGCTTTTTCTCCGCAAGAGGGGCGCAGGTGCTGCTGTCCGAATTGCGCTGGATCTGGGCACCCTGCGCCGCCGTTCTTCTCATCAGGGGAGCGGCTTTGGCCGGGAGGCGCCTGACCAGAACCAGGCAGGATCGTTAAAGGAGGCAATGGGCTCTCGATGGGCGCAAAAAATGAAAGATAAGGAAGCGCATAAGCAGTAGATAGAGAAATCGCCGGCACAACAATTCAGGACCCATCGCAACATTGCGCTTGGCCTTTCTGCGTGAAGGGGCTTTAAAACTTTCGATGGAGTTCAAGCCCGCCGCCCGATTTTTTATACGCAGGCCTGCCTTTTTCGATCTGTTGTGATATAAGGGCGGGAACGAAGGATTTCTTTCCGAACAAGCTCCATCAATAAACAAGCAATCAGACAGAGCAGATCAGGCCGTAACGCCATTATGCGGAACAGTGTTGCGGACTACGGTCAAAGACGCTGCGGTTTGGCAGCACCAGGCCTCTACCCCAAACGCCCAGGTGACGCCCATGCCGACATTTCCTCAGTTTGAACGCCTTATGTGGCTCCACGGCCAGGCCAAAAACAGCCGCCAACCCAATGCCTCCCGCCTGGCCGCGCAATTCGAGGTATCCACCAAGACCGCCCAGCGGGATATCAACTGCCTGCGCGACCGCTTCAACGCGCCCCTGGAATACGATCCTGGCCGCAAAGGGTATTTCTACACCGACGACCTGTACGAACTGCCCTGCCTGCCGGCCAGCCAACAGGAAGTCCTCTGCCTGCTCACGGCCCGGCGCCTGCTGGAGCAGGCCGCCGGCGGCTACATCAGCCGGGAGCTGGAGAGCCTCAGGGAAAAGATCTTTGCCGGGGCCCGGCGCATCGGATTCACTCCCGAACATGCCGAACAAGCCTTTTCGGCTGTCTGGAGCGGCTTTTCCCCGGCCCAGGAAGAGATCTTCCGCCGGACCGCCTGGGCCTTGCTCCGGCACCGCCTGATCCTTTTCGACTACCGTTCGCCGCAAACCGACGAGGTCACGCACCGTACCGCAGAACCGCATCACCTGCTGCACTACAACGCCTCCTGGGTGCTGATCGCCTGGTGCCGCAACCGCAACGGCTGGCGCAGCTTCTACCTGGCACGCATGAAAGAACTTAAAACCTTGGACGACCGCTTTGACCCACGGCCGGAAAACGCATGGCGCCCCCTGCTGCAAAACGCCTTCGGTCTCTTCCACGGCGACGAAACCACACCCGTCACCCTGCGCTTCTCCCCCTTCCGCGCCCGCTGGATACGCGAACAGCACTGGCACCCGTACCAGATCATCACCGAACTGCCCGGCGGCGGCCTGGAGCTAACCCTGCCCGCAGCCGATTTCCGCGAAATCAAAATGAAAATACTCCAATTCGGCGCCGACTGCGAAGTCATCGCGCCCGAAGTGTTGCGGGAAGAGATCCGGGCGGAGATCGCCAACATGAACGAAATGTATGGAAAGGGAGGGCATAAGAAATCGCATACCGGGGTGAATCCGGAAAGGTCCCCGAACCGTCATTCCGGGCACAGCGAAGCGGAGACCCGGAATCCAGGATCGTAGGTTGGGTTGAGCGGCTTCCAAGCAGTGTTTCACTCACCTTCGGCGCTCTTGCATTTGCGCACATATGCCGCCATGCCCAAAAACCCAGCGAAACCCAACAACGGCGTCGCTCCACTCCAACCCGCAGTTACAATCTGCGAACGTCATTGTGGTGGTGGAAGAGGCCCTGAAAAGCCCTACAAACCACTCCGACCGCCATTACAGTCCGCAAACGTCATTCCGGCGAACGCCGGAATCCAGTTTTTCGTTTCGGATTCAGGGCATTTGTTAAAAAGTAAGGTTTGCGCTTCAAGCACTTTTATCGAACGTTAAAGCAATGTCGGCAAAAAAAAAATTAAAACCTGGGAACCCGGATGTCCTACCTCCCCTGATATGAACAATCTGAACGCTTGCCGGCTTCCGAATTGCAGAAAGGATTTTTCAGATGCCGACCACAGTACCGATAGAAAGAATCACCAGTAAAATTTACTTCATTCACGGCCAAAAGGTGATTTTGGATCGAGATCTGGCAGAGCTTTATGGCGTCGAAACCAGAGTCTTAAAGCAGGCGGTTCGCAGAAATGTTAAGAGATTCCCGTCCGATTTCATGTTTGAACTAAAGACCGAAGAGGAAAAAGCTTTAAGATCACAATTTGTGACCTTAAAAAGAGGCCAACACTCTATCGCGGGCTTTCAATACTACGATAGCCCGGCCCTGGTGCATCGGCTGAGACCCGGTGAGGGGCTGGTCTATTCCCTCGAGTTCGAAAACGTTCATGTTCAAGAACACACCTACCGGGGAATCAAGGGAGTGCACCCAGGCAGGCTCAAACCCGGCACCCTGCTCAAGCTGACCCGCGGACCCCGCAATCCCCACGACCCCTTCGCCGTGGAGATCCACCTGGACAAGGCCAAACTCGGCTACGTCCCCCGCTCCGACAACAAGCACATCAGCCGACTGCTGGAACAAGGCGCAAAGCTGGAGTGCCGGGTGGCCGAAGTTGATCTGGAGGCGGAGGTGTGGAATATGGTGAAGGTGGAGGTGTTGATGGTATGAGGCTTTCTCGACGCAATATTCTCCATGCCCTGCTCTGCTATCCTCTGGCCGCTCTGGGACTGTGGAACAAACCGTCGGCCTTTTGATACCGAGGGGTGGTAATATCACGACATGTGGATAGAGCCGGTTCTTTTCTGATTCAATTCCAATATTGGAGGACTGACGGGCCATGTCTTTTACCGATTTCTTCTGCGCCGCTACGGGCAACCGGCCGTTTCCATGGCAGACCGCACTTTACGAAAAATTCTCCACCGGCCAATTTCCGACATCCGCCAATATCCCTACGGGCCTTGGCAAGACATCCATAGTCGCCGTCTGGCTTATCGCACTTGCGCTTTACCCGCACAAGGTGCCGCGACGCCTTGTCTATGTCGTCAACCGCCGCACCGTCGTTGATCAGACGACTGCCGAAGTCGAAAAGCTGCGCATGGCTCTGTCAAAAAAGCCGGAACTCAAAGAGATCGTGGACAAGCTCCTTGCGCTTTGCGCCCTGCCATTGCCTGCCCCGGATTCCCCTCCGCTCGCTGTCAGCACCTTGCGCGGCCAATTCGCCGACAACCGCGAGTGGTCGGCCGACCCGGCCCGCCCGGCGGTGATTGTCGGTACGGTCGATATGATTGGTAGCGGCCTGTTGTTCAGCCGTTACACGGCCGGCTTCAAACTGCGCCCGCACCATGCCGCCTTTCTCGCGCAGGATGTTTTGCTGGTCCATGATGAGGCGCATCTTGAACCCGCCTTTCAGCAATTGCTCAACAGCGTCGTTGGCGACCAGAAGCGCTCCAATGACCCGCGCCAACTCTGGGTTATTGAACTATCGGCGACGACGCGCTTGGTTGCACCTATCGAACCGTTCCGGATCTCCAAGGACGATGAGAAAAATGAATTCGTCAATGGACGGTTGAACGCGGTCAAGCACCTCTCATGTGTCGCGCTCACCGATGGAGAAAAGTTGCCCGTTAAAATCTCAGCGCTCGCCCTTGAGCATAAGGATTCCGGCCGCGCTGTTCTTGTTTTTATCCGTTCTGTTGAGCACGCCACCAAAATCGCCGCCGCATTGGACAAAGGCGGTCTAAAAGGCAAGGTCCTGACGCTCACCGGAACCATGCGCGGCAAAGAGCGCGATGATTTGGTGAAAAAACCTGTTTTTCAACGTTTCCTGCCGGAGTCTTCCCTCATTGATGATGCCGAAGCGGCTCGCGGCACGGTTTTCCTGGTTGCCACCAGCGCCGGGGAGGTCGGCGTGAATATTTCTGCCGATGACCTTGTTTGCGATCTATCTACATACGAAAGCATGGCGCAACGCTTCGGTCGCGTGAACCGTTTCGGCAAATGTGACGATAGCTCGATTACTGTGGTCTATCCGCAAGAATTTCCACACACCAAAAAAATCAGCGATGCGGAAAAAGCGGTTGCCGACGGCAAAAAAGACGCCGAAAAAAAATTGCGGAAAGCCAAGGAGTCATCCGCCCTTGACATAGCCCTCGAAAACACGCTCGAACTTCTGCACAAACTTGGCGGAGACGCCAGCCCGACAGCGCTCGAACAACTCCCAGCCGCCGAACGCGCAGCGGCTTTCAGCCCGCAGCCGAAAATGCGCGTCGCCACGGATGTGCAGTTCGACGCCTGGGCGCTTACTTCCATCCGCGACCGCATCGCCGCCCGTCCACCGGTCGCACCTTACTTGCATGGGGAGGCGGAATGGGAACCACCGGAAACCCATATCGCATGGCGCGAAGATGTTGATGTCATTAAGGACGAGCTCCTCAACGCCTATGCGCCGGAAGAATTGCTGGCGGATTTTCCTCTTAAACCGCATGAGTTTTTGCGCGATGTAAGCAGCCGTGTTTTGAATAAAATCGCCTCACTGGCGGCCGCCTCATCCGACAAAACATTGTCTATGTGGCTTATCCCCGAATCAGGAGAAATCAAAGTCCTTCCGATTTCACGTTTTGCAAGCGCCTTCGACATTTATTCCAAAGGCTCCTCGAAACGAACACCGGAAGAAAAAAGAGAAGTTGACGCGCTCAAAGCCGAAATCGAGGACGCCACTATGATTTTGCCCGCATCTCTTGGCGGAATAAAAAAAGGTCTGCTTTCAGCCGAGAGCGCCGGAAACAGCGACGTTACGGATGTTTCCGAAATCGAGAACATGCGCCTCCGCATCCACGCCCCCACACCCGACATTCCCGAACCATACGCCGAACGCTATCGTCTCATCCGCTCCATCGACACCAAGTCTGGTGAAGAAGAGGATGAAACGGAGTCGCCAAGGCGTTACTGGCTTTGGCTCGAAGCGAAAAAAGCTCTGAACGCGGAACGACGCACCGCTCAGCACCCGGAGACGCTCGCAGACCATACAGAGGTGACCATAGCCAATGCGGCCGCCATCGCGGAAAAGCTGTTGCCTGCCCCCACCGATGGAGAACCCGATCTGCGCCGCTGTCTCATTGCCGCCGCAGAATTACATGATCTCGGTAAAAACCGCCGTCAGTGGCAATTCGGCATCGGCAATACCACATACGATTCCGCGAGACAGGAGACCATTTTGGCCAAGTCCGGCGGTGCCATGCATCCGCGCAACCTCACGGAAAACTACCGTCACGAGTTCGGATCGATCGCCGATGCCCCCGCTTCCGCTGACTTCGCCGGACTTACTTCCATTGAGCGCGATATTGTCCTTCACCTCGTGGCCGCCCATCACGGGCGAGCCCGCCCACATTTTCCTGCTGAAGAAATCTTTGATTACAATGCCGCGCCCGATGTTTCCACCGTACTTGCCGCCGAAGTCCCGCGGCGATTTGCCAGGCTCCAGCACACATTCGGGCGTTGGGGACTGGCCTGGCTCGAATCGCTGCTTCGCGCCGCCGACTACGCCGCCAGCGCCGGGATTGTTGCAATTAAACCCGCTGTTTCGGCACGCTGTCTTGCCGTTTCGCGGAAAAGCGAGACTGAAACGTTAAGACAAAAAGATAGTGAGACGGTCATCTCGCTGCGCGTGGATGTCGCCAACCCTGGCCAATACTTTGCCTGTTGCGGCCTATTTGAACTCGCCACACGTCTCGCGCGGGCCGCGATGGCGCATTTCGAGCAAGACTGCAATAGCAAACAGTGGCGGTTTGTCATCTCGAACTGCATCATCCACGACGGCAAGGCGTTCACGCTGCACGACCTTCTCACGGAAATCGTCAACGCCAAAATTACAAATGCAAACACCAGCGGCAATGATGATTCCGCCAATGATGAGAACAGCGATACTGCCGACAACTCCGAAGATGACGCGAAAGCGCCACCCTTGCAATTCGGCCCGCCATTCGACTCCCGCTTAGATTGGTGGGAAACCGCTGACAACAAGACTGCTGCCTTGAAAGTCTGGGCTGGCTCAATGGACTGTTTGGGTATCGCCACGGCCATGCAAAACGCGACCAGATTAATCATAAACGAATCGGACTTCCTGACGGATGCGCGAGGCATTTTATCCGCCTGTCGTGTTGTTTATGAACCCGCAAGTGAAAACTCTAAAAGTAAAAAGCCAAAGAAAAAGGAACCATTTTATTTTGATGCCAAGCGAGGGCCCAATGCCGATTCCCGTGATGTCGGTTTCGCGCCCAACGATCTGAGCCTTCAAACGATAGCGTCGCCTGCGGTCGAACTTCTTTGTCTTGTCGGCCTGCAACGGACGATCCCCGCTCCAGCGCAGCAGCGGCGCCAGTTTGTTTATACGCTTTGGACAACACCTTTGCCCATCTCGCTTCTTGCCGCCGCCGTCAACGGGCAGATCCCGGAATCCACCGATTATTCATATCGTTTTGAAAGCTGGTTCCGTACAAGCCAGAAAAAGCATAAGGCATTTCTTCAAGCAACTCTAACCAAAAGGACGAACAAATGAGCAATGTAGAACTTAGCACATTCGACAACCACCTCTCCTTGGACGGTCCCGCCGCCCTCGTCATCCGCGAACACCTTATTCCGGTTGAAGGCGCGGACGGCGTCTGTTTCCCCTCAACATTCGCGGACATCGGCTACAATATTGACTACGAAAACCCAAGGGATAAAACCGGGCGCAATATCGCCCTCATCGACAGTGTCGGTTCCCAGGCCAACCGCATTGAGCCGATGTTTGCTGAAGAGCCTTACAAAGAGCTGGTTCCGCAGATCAATATCAAGGCGGGCAATCAGTCCATCAACCTGCTTCTTGCCGGACACCGCGCAGGAGATGCTATTGCCCGTTGTTCTGAGTTAGGAGACGAATTGCAGTCAGCGTTCAGAGAAATTCTGAAGGGAAACGCCTTGCCGCTAACGAAGATCGCGCCCACGTCGCTGGTCTTTGGAGTCTGGGATTCACGCGACACCCAGGCCAAACTCCCACGACTCATCGCGTCAACCGTTCGTGCTTTCAATGTTCGTAAACTCACACGCTCGGCCACCTATCTTGCTCCCGTAGATTATGTAAGCGAAGGCGTCATTTCAGCGGAGGATGCCCAAAAAGCCGACGGAAGCTCAAAAAACCCGCTTTCAAGCACAGGCTTTGTCAACGCGCTTGCCAATGAAACCCACGGTGGGATTATCGCGGAGGGCGGTATCCGCCGTGACGCGGTTCTGGCCCTTTCGGCATTGAAACTGCTGAAAGCGGACAATAAAGAAGACCAAAAGGCCACGGAAAAACTTCAGCGCTACATTCTCGGCCTTGCCCTCGTTGCTTTTACCAAACTGCCGCTGGGTTATTACCGTCAGGGAACAATCCTTGTCCTCAATCCCGACCAGCCGCGTGAGTTCTTTCAAGTGGCTTTGGACGGGACGCGAAAGCCTTGTACTATCACCCACGGAGACGCCCTTGCTTTCGCTAAAGCCGCCGCCCAGGCGTTTGAAGTCAGTGAAATCCGCAATGTTGATTTTGACAAAGACTCCGCCAAGAGAAAAATCGCCGAAGCCAAAAAGAAAAAGGGCAAGGAGTAATAAATGTCCAAACATTTTTGCATCAGCATCCATTTCCTCAACGACGAATTCCACGGTCGCGGCGACCACGGCCAACCCGAATGGCCGCCGTCCCCCTTGCGTCTGTTTCAAGCGCTTGTCGCAACCAACGCACGTCTTGACAGCCAAACTGACGACGCGCTCCTCTGGTTTGAACAGCAATTACCACCAATTATTATCGCGCCAAAACGCGCCGACATCCAACCTCGTGGCTACAAGACCTACGTCCCCGATAATGTAGGCGACCTCGTGGCTAAGTCGTGGTCAAAAGGCAATGACAACGACATTGGCAAGTACCATTCAGAAAAGTTCATCCGTCCGACGCTTCTTGCTGGTGATAATGGCCTTCCTGTCGCGCATTACCTGTGGCCGATTACTGAACCGCAGCGAGACTCTCCGGCTACCGCGCTAATCCCCGCCGTTCGCGCCACCTCGCAGTTCGGCTGGGGAATCGATCTGGTTGTCGCCGACGCCTCTGTCATTTCGGAAACGGAAGCCGCCGCGATTATTGGTGAACGCTGGCTGCCAACCGACAAGGCCGGCGGTGCTTCGCTTCGTGTACCTGTTCCCGGCACGCTTACGGATTTGAAGGGGCGCTATGCGGCGTTTCTCGACCGGATCAGCCTTGCAAGGAATGCGGTGTTCAAACCTGTTCCGCCGCTTACGCAGTTCGGCATCGCCACCTATCGCCGCGAATCGGAAATGTCGCTCCTGCCCTATACGGTATTTGCTTTGCGCAAACCCGACGACAGTGGCTTTGCCGCTTTCTCGCCCACTCGGCGCGCATTGCATCTCAGCGGCATGCTGCGTCATGCAGCCAAGCAGAAGGACTTCGCCAAGCCTCTTGGCTGGGATAATCAAAAAATCAACGAGTTCGTTCTGGGGCACGGCGAGGAAAAAGGCGACAAACACGCACCCGTTGACGGCCCACGCCTCGTCTTCATACCTTTACCTTCGATTGAATGGCGGGGCTCGGAAAAGGGGCGAACCGTCGGAGCGATCCGCCGCGTCCTGGTCACAGTCAAAGGTGAGGTTGCGGGCGATGAGTTTGCCCGCATTGTCCGCAGCCTCGAAGGTCGCGAACTGATTGACGAGAAGACCGGTCAACCTACCGCTTTTCTCCGTCGTCAGTCCGACGGAGATGGCGCGATTGAAGGATACTTTGCGGAATCATCCGCATGGGCGACCATCACGCCCGTGATTTTGCCCGGCTACGATGACCCTGGCAAGTTGCGCCAATGCCTTGATGCCGACACGATCACGCCCGAGAAAAAGAAGAGTGTTGTCCGCAATCTGGAAAAACGCATAAGTCACCTGCTACGCAAGGCGCTCCGGCAGGATGGCTATCCCGAAGAACTCATTAAACACGCCCGGTTAGAATGGCGCTGCGCCGGATTCATTACAGGAACTGATATGGCGACCAATTATGCGGTCCCGAATCAACACCGCCGCTTTCGCCGCCTGCATGTACGCGTTGTGTTTGATCGTCCTATCTCCGGACCGCTTTGTATCGGCGGAGGACGGTTCATAGGCCTTGGCCTTTTTGCGGCGGCAATGGACGGAATAACATCCGTAAGAAGCGTATTATGAAAATGCCATCGTACTTGCCCTCTCTGCATGTACACAAACGGTGCCGACACGGTAGCATCGAAAAAGCTTAAAAGGATACCCAGTCATGACACAACTCAGCGCCCATTTCCGAGTCGTCACGCCGCTTTTTCTTGGCGGGGCGGATAATAAGACTGAAGCCGAGTTGCGGCCCGCCAGCATCAAAGGCACGCTGCGCTTTTGGTGGAGAACGTTGCAATGGGGAAAAGGCGTGACGGACGTTGGCAATTTGAAGAAAAAAGAAGACAGGCTGTTTGGCAGCAGCGAGGGCGGGCAGGCCAAAATCTTGCTCATGGTTACGCCAGACTCTCAACCGAATGTGATTCCACCAGGAAACATATTAAATAAACAGGGAAATGCTGGTATCCATCGTCCGCATTTTAACCCGCTGGACAGAAACCAGAACGTGCCAAACGCCGTTGAAGAAGGCGCCCGATATATGGGATACGGTTTGATGGCTGCGTTCCCGTCTATGGATAAAGATAAGAAAACAAAAGAAATCAAAGGAGTCAAGGCATATGGAGGTGAACTCACTCGCCCATGCATTGCTGCGCCTTTTGAATTTAGCGTGCGGCTCGCCTTTAAGCCTGACGTGGCGGAAACGGAGGTTGCTGAAATTGCTAACGCCTTGAAACTCCTCGGACTTTGCGGCGGATTGGGCAGCCGTAGCCGCCGGGGGTGGGGAAGCGTGTCGTTGACTCAACTGAGTAACAGCCAAGACGGCGCGGACGAAGAAATATGGCGGGCGCCGAAAACAATTGAGGGATACCAAGCAAAAATAACGGAAATTGTTGGCTATCAAAAGAATAAGGATGCTGGCGCGGGCGCATTCTTGCCGAAATGGACGGCCTTTGCCGCGGGTCACAGCAAGGTGGTGTTGCTGCAAGATAACTCCAACTCGCCCTTGGAAGCACTTGCCAAAATGGGGAAGGATTTTGTCTTCTTTCGTGGCTGGGGACATAACGGCAAGGTGCTTGGCGAGCCTCGTGAGGGGAATTTCCCATACGACCATGATTTGTTCAAAAGAATTCCTCCGAGAAATCGCAACACCGAGCATCCCCAGCGTATCGTATTCGGATTGCCGCAGAATTACGGCAGGTTTGAACAGGATCAGGTGATTCCAGCCGATACCGGGCCGAAGGACAAGTGGCTGACCAGACGCGCCTCACCGCTCTTTTTTCATGTGCATCAAGCTGGCGATGGTGACGCGCCAATCGGCGTGCTGACCTATCTACCCGCGATTTTCCTGCCCGGTGAAAAGAACACCGTGAAGTTCGGCGGCTCGCTCGTCCCACTCGGCCAAAACGGCGGCGTTGACTTCTGGAAACCGGCGGAAGATTTCCTGAAGCGCATCATGAGCGCTGATCGCAGGCATCCGGTTACGCCGCCATTGAAAGCAAGCAACGTCCAATTCAAAAAGACGCTGGAGGTGAATATATGACCTGCCACCTTCATTTCACCTTCGGCCCGGTGCAGTGCTTTGTCGCGCAAGCACGGCGTACCCGCGACCTGTATTCCGGCTCCTTTCTGCTTTCCTGGCTGGCCTACACGGCGATGAAAGCGGTGGATGCCGCTGGCGGCGAAATCACGTTGCCAGGCTTTGCGGCAGTCAAAAAACTGGTTGAGGCAAAAAAAGTCAAACACGGTGTTGCCCCCAACCGTTTTGTCGCGGCCTTTGCTGACGAGCAACAGGTGGAACAGGCCGCGAAAGCGGCGGCAAATGCTTTGCAAAAGGAATGGCGGACAATCGCCGAAGCTGTTTGGGAAAAATTTGCCGCCAAGGCTGCGCCATCCGGTAATGACACCGCCGCAATCTGGAAGCGCCAGATTGGCAATTTCTGGGAAATCGCCTGGGCAATCGGCGGCGAGAGCGAAACCGTTCTGCTCGGCCGCCGCAAAAACTGGCGCACGCCGCCGCTGACCATTGAAGGCGGCGACCATTGTACCTTGATGGGGCAGTACCAGGAACTTTCCGGGTTTGTTCGATCCAAGGAGCACGTCAAGCAGAATGAATTTTGGAAAAAAATCCGGGGCCAACTACGCAACAAACTCAATCTCGACGATGACGAGCGCCTCTGCGCCATTGCCCTGGTCAAACGCTTCTTCCCGGAAATCGCGAATGAAATAGTTGGGTACGAACTTGACGCCGATAGGTGGCCGTCCACCGTTGACCTGGCCGCCAAGCCCTTTTTCGACAAAATTAAAAGCAATGAAAAATGCGTCGAAACGCTGCGAGATTTCCCGAAATTCAAGGGAGATCATTTCGGGCAGTACATGAACCGCGCCGCGCTTGCCAACCGAAAGGCCACACCCTTTGATGACGAGGACGAACGCGGGAAGTATCGTGACATGCTCAGAACGCTTGAAAAAGCGGTAAATGACCGGGGCGGGAACTTCTATGCGCTGCTCTTGATGGATGGCGACAGCATGGGAAAACTCATTCAAGACAAACCGGCGGAAACCGTCACCGGCGCGCTCACCGCTTTTTCCGCCGAAGCGCCGAAAATTGTCCACAAGTACGACGGCGTTTGCGTCTATGCCGGTGGCGACGATCTTTTTGCCCTGCTGCCGCTTGACATGGTTTTGGACTGCTCTGTCGAAGTGAGCAAGGAGTATAAAAAATCATTCCGGAAACATCAGATTTCGGAAGCCACCATCTCCGCCGCCGTCATTTTCGCCCACTACAGCGTGCCGCTACGGCAGGTCATCGCCCAGGCGCATCATTTTTTGGACGATGTGGCGAAAGATGCGACCGAACGCGACGCCATCGCCATTGCCGTGCTGAAACCGGGCGGCGAAACCTGTAGTTGGGCGAAGAGATTCGACCGGTTTCAACCGACGGACGCGGCGGAAAACTGTTTTAAGCCGCTGATTGACAAGTTCAGAGAAGAGGGCGGCGATATCGACACGCTCAGTTCCAAATTCCTCTACAACCTGCGCCGGCGTTTCGCGGTGCTGGAAAAAGATCCAAGCGATTTTACGGCAGACGACCTCGTCAGTCTTTTTACCGCCGAATTGATTCATGGCAAGCTCGATAAAAAACCGGAAAAAGCACGGCAAGAGCGTGAGATGGCAAAAACACTGATCGGCAAACTGGTGGATATCTGCTTGGATGCAAATACCCAAAAACTCGATTTCGACGGGGCGCGACTGGTGCGTTTCCTGGCGCTGGACGGCAAGGAGGGCAACGACAGATGATGAATTTTTACGCATTGACCCCGCAAGACGCCTGGTTCTTCCGCGACGGGCGTCCGTATAACGAGAGTGAATCCAACCAGGCCGATGCGGTTTCCCAATTTCCACCCTCGCCGCGCACCATAAGCGGGGCGACCCGCGCCGCGCTGGCCCGCGCTAACGGCTGGGATGGACGCGGCCAGTGGGATGAAAAACTCAACGCCATTCTTGGCAATGGCCCGGAGGATTTGGGGAATTTGCAATTTTTCGGGCCGTTCCTGCTCAAAGACTCCCAGCCGCTTTTCCCCGCGCCGTTGCATCTGCTTGGCAAACGGGAAGAGCGGACAGGCGATAACAAAGAAAAGCGGTGGATGCCCACCGCCTTCCTGCGCCCGTCCGACGAAGCGACCAGCACCGACATCGGTGAAATCCGCCTGCCGGAAATCGCACTGGTGAATCCGCCCAATGATCTGAAAGTGGCGGCAAATCGCTGGATCTGCGCCGAGGGGTACGCAGAAATTTTGAAAGGAAAATTGCCGGATGCAAAGCACTTGTTCGCTCCGGATGCGCTCTGGCGGACAGAACGCCGCGTCGGCCTCAAGCGCAATCCGGATACCCTGAACACCGAAGAAGGGGCTTTGTACAGCCCGGCCTTTGTCCGCTTGTGTAAAGACGTCGAACTGGGTTTTGGCCTTGCCGGGCTGACCGAAGGTTGGGAAATTCCGCCGCGCTTTCCCTTTGGTGGCGAATCGCGGCTGGCTTTGTGCTGCGAAAAAACAGCGAGGACGGAAGTCTTGCCGAAATGCCCCGCATTAATACCCGACAACAGCTTCATTCATTTTACCGTCATCGCCTTGACGCCGGTTCCGGCAAATCCGGCGCAAAAAGATGCGGATATCGCCGGACAATTGGCCATTCCCGGCGTTGAACACATCTGCGCCTGCGTGGGCAAACCGGTCTTTTTCGGCGGCTGGAATTCACTGAAAAGAGATCCGCTGCCGCTATCCCCTTTTCACCCGGCGGGCAGCGCCTGGTTCTGTAAAGCGCCGGATACGGTCTGGGAAAAAGTCAGTAAATTGCATGGCACCTGGCTTGAAGGCAAAGGCCTGACCGCCCATGGCTTCGGGCAAATTGTCATCGGCAACTGGCCGTCGAAAACCGGCAACTGAAAAAGGAAGGAATAGACAACAATGAACACACTCATGCTTGGCCTTCTTGCGGAAACATCGGTGCATCCCGGCACGGGGCAATCGGCGGACATCATCGACCTGCCGGCGGCCCGCGAGGCGGCGACCGGCTATCCGGTCATCACCGGTTCAAGCTTTAAAGGGGCGCTTGCCGATTACGCCCGCGACCTGAATTTTAATCAAGCTGATTTTATCTTCGGTAAACCGGACGATGCCGGTGCCCTGCTGGTTTCGGACGCCCGCCTGCTGCTCCTGCCGGTGCGCAGCCTGACCTCGGCCTATAAATGGGTCACCTGCCCGCATCTCCTCGAACGCTGGCAACGCGATGCAGGTCGTGGTGGTATCGCGCTTCCCGAATTGGAATTCGCAGTTGAGTCCGGAAGCTATCTCGGCTACTGCAACCAACAGCTCTTTCTCGAAGAACGGCAATTCGCGCCGGTCGCCGGTTCCAAAGAAAAATTTGTCGCCGTTTTCACTTCGCTGATTGAAGCCATCAAACCGCTGATCAAACACGAAGAAACCCGAAAGCGTCTTATGGACCAGCTTGTGGTCATCAGCTTTGATGATTTCGCTTGGTTCGCCCAAAATGGCCTGGGTGTCCAGGCCAGAAATGTTTTGGATGAAGAGACCAAAACCAGCAATAATCTCTGGTATGAGGAATATATCCCCGCCGACGCGCTGTTTTACGCGGTGCTGGTTGAACGCAAACCCGGCGCGATTGCGGCAATCGAGCCACTTTTTCGGCAGCAGCCCTACATCCAGCTTGGCGGCAACGAAACCGTCGGCGCGGGCTGGTTCGCCCTTTCCGTGATAGGAGGCGAAAATGCCACAAACCCTTGAACAACGCCGCGCCGCCCATGCGCTTGACCGCATTAAACAGCATGAAAAAGCGGGAAAGCAAAGCTATGGCAATTATGTTTCGTATGTCTCCAGCTTGCCACCGACCATTCTGATGAACGGTCTCGGTCAGGCTTGCGCCACTCTACTTTCGCAGAAAGACGTTAACGGGCATAAACAACTGTATGATGACCTACAATATTGGTTGTGCGGCAACGACGAAGCCGCGCCATACCCTAACGCCACTGATTTGATGAAAGAAATCACCGATAAAGACGCGACCACCTATTTCCGAGCTCAGGCGGAAGCGCTTGCCTATCTCGTCTGGCTGAAAAAACTCGCTAAAGCATTTCTTGAGCAGGGAGGGAACTGATGGCAACACCACTACCCCGATATCAGCCCCCGCTGCCAGCCAACAAACCTGATAATGCCAACACCGGCCTGTGGTATGACAAGTTCTGCAATCAGTGGAACGTTGATTGGAAAATTGAGGCGCGCGGGAAACTGGAGTGGATACAAACCATCACCGGCAAATGCGGCGACGGCACGCTTTTGAAAGAACACACTGACCGGCTTAAGGCGTTGGCGGAGCGACGCGGCGGTGGAGACAAAGTCTTTTTCAGCCTCTACCGCTTTGTCAGCGGCCTGGGCCGTGAACACCCGGTGGAAAACGGTTTTGCCTGGCACCACAGCCTGGGCACGCCCTACCTGCCCGGTTCCTCGGTCAAGGGTATGCTGCGTTCTTACCTCACAACCTGGACGGAAACAGCGCGAGCCGACATCACCCGCATTTTCGGGCCGCGTGAGGACAAGAACAATCACGCCGTCGGCTCGGCAATCTTCCTCGACGCCCTTCCCACCCAGCCGGTTACGCTGAAAGCCGATGTCATGACCCCGCATTACGGTCCGTATTATCAGCACGACGAGACGACGCCCGGCGACTGGCATTCGCCTGTGCCCATCCCTTTTTTGACTGTGGCGGAGAACTCAAAATTCCTGTTCGCCGTTCTGCCGCGCACGCGGTCGGAACAGGATACAAAGGATTGCGAAGCCGCGCTTTCCTGGCTAACCGAGGCTCTGGAAACAACCGGCGCGGGCGCGAAGACCGCCATTGGTTACGGGCGCTTCAAGCCGAAACCTGAAACCATCCACCCGGTTGGGCAAGGGAAACAAAAAAATCCCGCTGCCACGGGACAGGATCAGATTCTATTGGCAATCGATCGCGCTAGGCCGGGTGAAATAGCGCAAGTCGCAGAAAAAATCATACGATTGACCGATCCGGCTTCTCAAAAACAGGCGGCGCAAGCACTTCTGGAGAAAACATCCGGCAAGGATTTTAAAAAAATCCGCCAGAAGGCCGCAGGGAAATCCGAACACTGGCTGAACAGAATTAAAGCCATCGTGGAGAGCTGAGGAACCCCGCCATGCCTGAAACCGAAACAGAAACAAAAAACCTGCTCATCCTCACCGTCGGCACCGGTACCGCCGGGAAATATTCCAATCTCGCCGAAGGCTTGCGGCGGACGGTTGAGCTGCTGCATCCGCGCAGGTTCTGGCTTGTCCCCAGCCTTTCGGAAGATTCTCAAATCATGGCTGATCTGGTGTCGGAAGGATTTAAAAATTTCGCGGCGCTGTCGCCGGAAGCCCGCTATCGCGCCATTGCCGATCCGGATAATCTTGAAGTCTGCCGGGAAACGCTGCGTGCGGCGATTGCCGCCGCACGTAAAGAACTGCGACCCAGCGAGAGGCTCCTTATTAATCCGACCTCCGGCACCAAGCAGATGACTGCCGCCGCCACCCTGGCCGCGCTTGATGAAAACATCGGCGACATCGTGTTCACGGTGGGCGAACGAGCCGACGGCGTGGTCAAAACCGGCACCGAACGCATCATGCCCTTTGACGCCTCCGCCTATTTCCGCGAACGCGATTTCAAGACAGCAAGCGAGCTGTTCGCTTCCGGCGGCTTTTACGCCGCGGCCCGCATTCTGGAGCCGCATAAAACCGTTCTGCTCCACGCTCAGGCCACGGCGTTGATGTGCCACCATTGGCAGCGTTTTGATTACGAAAAAGCCGCAGGCCATGCCTCCCGGTTTGACGAACAGCTCCGCCGGGCCTTCGCTGCCCGCGCCAGGGCGGTGAAAGAGGGTAAACCAGACGCCGGGGTGCTGGCCGACATCCTCTCATGGGCGAAGTTCGCCTTTGACCGCCAGGATTATGACGAATCCGTGCGCCTGTCGTACAAAGCGATTGAATACGCCGCCAAATGCCGGCTGGCCGAAAAATTCAACCTTTTTCCAGAAGCTTCAGGATTCTATGAACCGGAAAAGGTGTACGCTTTACATTGTGACTTTGAGGCACAGTTTGAGGCTTTTGCCAGGCCGAAGCTCGTCCTCGGCCAGCAAAATCTGATGATCATCCTGGAAACGCTCGGCGACGAACCGGGTACATCATGGCTCGGCAACCGTAAGAGTACCGCTTGCGCGCGGACCCGCAATGAAAACACCCATTCCATCCGCCCCATCGGAGAAGCCGAAGCACAGGCCATTCTGGCCCGCGTCAGCAGCGCGGTGAATGCGATTTTTACTCTTCCCTCACTGTTCATTCCCGGCCGACTTCCGGCGGAAGCCATCCATCAATGACCATTTCAAGGAAAAGTACCATGCCCGACACCAAAATTTTTCTTATTCTCACCGTGGGCGGAGCAACACAGCCGATTGTCGCCTCCATAAAACATTGGCAACCCCTGCGGGTGATCTTTATCGTCAGCGCCGACACTCGCGCCAGTGTTGACAAGGACAAGGAGTATAACGGTAAACCCTCTCCCTGTATACTGACCTCCCTCAATAATAACGGCATCACCGGCTTCGCCGGCCGTTACGACTTGTTCCCCATTTCGGACCCGCAGGACTATACCGCTCTGGTCGGCGAACTCCGCCAGCTCGATGACAGGGTGGCGTCTTTCCGCCGGGATTACCATGACAGTCAGGTGATCGTTGATTTCACCGGCGGCACCAAGGCAATGAGCGCGGCGATGGCGCTCACCGCATCGCGCTGGCAGGGATGCGTCATCTCGTATGTCGGCGGCAACGCGCGCACCAAGGACGGCGTTGGCGTGGTGGTTGATGGACAAGAACAGATCAGCCACGCGCACAATCCCTGGGTGGCGCTGGGCTATCTGGTCGAAGAGCAAATCCGTCCGCTTTTCAACAACGGCAGCTATGCCGCCGCCAGCCGTTTGCTCACACCGGCGCGGGATGCGGCGGACTCGCCAAGGAAGGAAGAAATCCAAGCCATTGTTCTCCTCTGCGATTTTTTTGAAGCATGGGATGCTTTCCAGCATCGGAACGCTCTCAAAAAAATCCCATTGGTTAACAAAAACTGGAACAATTTCGTACTGGGCAGCGAAGTGAAAAGAAAGCTCAGAGAATGGTTTGACAAGCATCAACCCACTCTGAAGCAATTATGCACTGATGATGCTCCAGAAAATCGCGAAGCCCTTGCCATTGACCTCATTGCCAATGCCGGCCGGCGTATCCGGCAGGGTGCCTGCGACGACGCCGTCGCCCGCCTGTATCGCGCCGTCGAGGCGCTGGCGCAGGCACGGCTTTGCGGGCACGGGTTCCCTAATACCGCCGCTGTTCCGTTTGAAAAAGTTCCAGAATCGCTTCAGCGAGAATGGCGTGATCGCGCCCGGGATGGAAACGGATGTATAAAACTTGGCCTTCAGGATGACTATAAACTGCTGTCCGCGCTTGGGGACGGACTTGTGGAAACATTCGCCGATCTTAAGTTGAACGACCCGGTGAAAAGTCCGCTTGTATTGCGCAACGCCTCCATCCTCGCCCACGGCTATCAGCCGGTCAGCAGCGAGGCCGCAGGCAAACTGTTTCAAGCCGTCTTGCAACTCGCGGACATCAAAGAGGAGGAGCTACTCATCTTTCCGGCAATATGACCAGGGTGTCTTGCTCATTAATCGGGCACGAATGTTGGATAGCGGCTACTATCTTTGATAATTCTAAAGTCTAACTTCATAATTATCACATGAGCGATCTGCTGCGCCGGGCCGTCATGGACCAGGATGGGCCGTTTACGCTTTCCGAAATCCTTGCCGTGGTTCCGGCAGCCAGCCCGCAGCTTGTGAAAAAGGTACTACTGGCCATGAAACAGGAAGGTATCGTGAAGCTTACGGGCCGGAGGCGCGGTGCGGTGTGGGAGGTAAATCCAGGAAAGAGATGAGTGACCATACTTTGACAACCAGGAAAATATCAGCACTTCTCAAGCGCGGTGAATCCGAGACGGTCGAGTTCAAGAAGACCTTCGACCGGGAGACGATTGAGACCCTGGTGGCCTTTGCCAATACCCGGGGCGGGATTATTTTTATCGGAGTCTCCGATATCGGCGAGGTGATAGGAGCTGAAGTGGGCCGGGAGACAATCCAGAACTGGATCAATCAGGTGAAACTCTGCACAGCCAACACCCTCCTCCCCGAAGTGGAGCTTGTGCGAGTCAAGAAAAAAGACGTGGCGGTTCTGTCCATCGCGGAATATCCCATCAAGCCGGTGGCCTGCCGGGGAAGATACTTCAAGAGGGTGAAGAACGCCAACCACCAGATGACCGTATCGGATGTGGTCAACGAACATCTGAAAACTTTCAACACCAGTTGGGACTATTATGTCGATGATTTTCACACGGAAGCCGACATTTCCCTCGAGAAGGTCCAGGCGTTTATCGAACGCGTCAACCGGACGAGGGAAATCCCCATCCAGGATGATCCCCTGACCCTGCTGCGCAAATTCGAACTGTTGCGGGACGGCCGGATTACTCGTGCTGCCTTCTTTCTTTTCATGGCCGAGGATTCGAGCCTGAGCACCATTGAGCTTGGCCGGTTCCAGACGCCCACCCTCATCAAGGATGGCGCACGGCTCAAAACCGATCTTTTTGCGGAAGTGGATGGGGTGATGGCCTTCATTAAAAAGCACATCAGCAAGGCATACATCATCACGGGGAAGCCGGAGCGGGAGGAGCGCTGGGAATACCCGCTGGAAGCAGTCCGCGAGATCGTAATCAACGCCATCGTCCATCGGGACTACGCCAGTTCTTCCGATTCGATCGTAAAAATCTTCGATGACCGGATCGAGGTATTCAATCCCGGCGGACTCCAGCCGGGGTTGACAGTGGAAAAGTTGCTGGCGGGGGATTATCTGTCCAGAATCCGCAACCGCAGGATCGCCGACATGTTCAAAGAAGCAGGGTTGGTGGAAAAATATGGAACAGGCATCCGGCGTATTCTACAGGGGTTCGAAGCCTATGATTTGCGCGTGCCCAGGTTCGAGGAAATCTCCGGCGGTTTTCGGGTAACTGCTTACAACAAGATAGCTTCCGAAACCTTAGTGGAGAAGACTACCCAAGTCACCACCCAAGTCACCACCCAAGTCACCACCCAAGTCGATGACACCACAATCAGATTGCTTCATGCCTGCATGGAGCCTTCAACCCTGACGGACTTGATGCATCAAATGGATTTTCGAAGTCGAAAACATTTTCGCTCGGCCATCTTGGGCTCCGTCATTCAAAGGGGCCTTATCGAACCTACTATACCCGATAAGCCCCATAGCCGCTTTCAGAAGTACCAGTTGACGGCAAAGGGTAAAAGTGTGCTGGGTAAAATTACGCACGGTGGATCCAGCAGCCAAAAGGATGATTAGCCAATTCACATACTGGCCGGCATTTTAAAGGGAACGATATGACTGCTTTCAATATTGAAATTCCTCCGCACTACTCGCTTGTCGCTTCGGAACTGGCCGAACTGAGGCGGCGTATCGGTAAGAGTTTGCTGCACCGCCCGGGAATGGAAGAAGAACCGAGGGACCCCTTTGAGGTGATCGCTGATCTCGAGGGGAAGGTCCAGCCCGCCGTTGGTGTAATGGTGCCGGCATTGCAGGCGTTGTCGGACAGGGTGTGGGCTCCTGGCTTGAACTCTTCAGAGGGAGAGATTCGGGAGGTTGTAGCTGATATCAGCACACCGGTGGATGAACTCTTGGAATTTCTCCACGGTTTTTGGAACCGCCCTTTCCGGGCCGGTTTGGAGCCGGAGCGTCATCTGGTATCTGCGCTGTTGGAGCGGCCCTGCGTGACATCCTTGGGATGTTCGAACGTCTTGAGGGTGTGATTGCCGACCCGGCGGCTGCGGTAGAACGGTACGGCGAAGAAGTCATCCAATTTCAGTTCGAACTGAACCTGGGAGTTCCGCACCTTTTCGGAGTGGTGCGAGAGTCTGTCCTTGGCGGGGATGTCAAAAAACCGGACAGCCGGCCGTTCGCTGCTCGGATTGGCGGCGGCGTTCTTGCTGGGCTGGTTGTGGGGAATGAATAGGCTGTTTTGATCTTCATAGGAATTTACCCATGCAACCACGACCTCCGATCTGATCTTCCGCTCTTCTCTGCGGCTCTGCGTCTCCGCGCGAATCCCTCCAGAAAAATAATCCTCAAAAGGAAAAGAATCCTTTAATTAAAGCTAATTATCTCCCGAAGCATGCCGATAGTATGTTCGTGGCGCATTGGAAGCCGTCGCGACCCCGAAAAAGTGTTGTCTTCACCATAGCGCCAAAGAGCACTTTTGGCATCCGGCACGACGGCAAAAACAAGGAGGCATTCATTACGCTGGCAGATTGATTCCCCACGGTTTTGGATCTTCAGCGGAACAGGCATGATTTAACTTTCCTGCCGGCCGAAGCGAGGTATTCAATCATGGATACATCAGTTCCGACCGATTCTATCATCCCCGCACGCATGCTCAACGAATACGTCTACTGCCCGCGCTTGGCCTACATGATGTGGGTGCAGGCCGAATTCGCCCACAACGCCGACACGGTGGAGGGAGCCATCCGGCACAAGCGCGTGGATCAGGCCTCGGGCGCACTGCCCGAAAGCGATGAGAATGCGGAAAAGATCCATGCCCGTTCGGTGTATCTGACCTCGGAGCGCCTGGGCCTGACCGCCAAAATCGACTTGGTGGAAGGCGACGGCGAGGGAGTGCAGCCCGTGGATTACAAGAAAAGCAAGCGGCCTCACGTGGCGGCCGGGGCCTACGATCCGGAGCGCGTTCAGCTTTGCGCCCAGGGGCTGCTGCTCAAGGAGCACGGTTTTAAGAGTCCGCACGGCTTCTTGTATTTCGCCGGGTCCAAAGAGCGGGTCAAGATCCCATTCGACGAAGATCTGACCGGCCTGACCTTGACTTCCATCGATGGGCTGCGCGCCCTGGCAGGGAGGGATGCGCCCCCTGCCCCGCTGCCGGACAGCCCAAAGTGCGCGCGCTGCTCACTTGTCGGCATCTGCATGCCCGACGAAATCGGCTTCATCAATCATACCACCGATGCGGTCCGCCCGATTTTCGCCAAAAATCAGGAAGGACTTCCCCTTTATGTTCAGTCCGCGGGAAGTTATCTGAAGAAGGACGGCGACCGGATCGTCATCGAGGAGAAAAAAGAGCGCGTGGCCGAGGCGCGCTACATGGACACTTCCCAGGTAGTGCTTTTCGGTTACGCCGGAATCAGCACGCCGGCCCTGCACGAGTGCTTCCGGCGGGAGATCCCCGTAACCTTCATGTCCTACGGCGGCTGGTTCATCGGCCACACGGTGGGCACGGGACATAAAAATGTCATGTCCCGCACGCTCCAATACCAGGCC
This sequence comes from Desulfobacteraceae bacterium, assembly GCA_003599575.1. Taxonomy (GTDB): domain Bacteria; phylum Desulfobacterota; class Desulfobacteria; order Desulfobacterales; family Desulfosarcinaceae; genus Desulfatitalea. Next base: position 48,487 of record QZKV01000125.1, read on the forward strand.
AGTTTCGATGCGACAAAATGCCTGCGGCTGGCGCGCAAGCTGGTGGCGGGCAAAATCTACAACTGCCGCACCCTGCTGCGCCGCAACTGGAAGACGGCGGAGGACGATGAACTGGACAAAGCGCCGCCGGATCTGCTCAAAGCATTGAAAAACGACGTGGCCCAGGCGGCGAGGGCCGATTCCATAGCCGTGCTGCTGGGCGTGGAAGGCAATGCGGCCAGGCGCTATTTCGAAAACCTGAACGGCATGCTTTCGCACGCATGTCGCAATGAAACTGGGGGCTTCGACTTCAATTCCCGCAACCGGCGGCCGCCCAAAGACCCCATCAACGCCCTGCTCTCTTTTGCTTACGCCATGCTGACCCGCGAATGGACGGTGACGCTCTCGGCCGTGGGGTTGGATCCCTATCGCGGCTTTTATCACCAACTGCGCCATGGCAGGCCGGGGCTGGCCCTGGATATGATGGAACCGTTCCGGCCGTTGGTGGCCGACTCGGTGGTGCTCACGGTGATCAACAATGGAGAGATCAAGGCCGATGACTTTATCCGCAGCCCAGCCGGCTGCAACCTGAAGCCGGCCGGACGCAAACGCTTTATCGCCGCCTTCGAAAGGCGCCTGGCCCAGGAGACAACCCACCCGATTTTCAAATACCGAATCAGCTACCGCCGTTTGTTCGAGGTGCAGGCGCGCTTGCTGATCCGTTATCTGGCTGGTGAAATCCCCCGCTATCCAAACTTCTTGACACGGTGACAGCCATGGAACATAGCTATCTTGTATGCTACGATATCAGCGAACCTCGGCGCTGGCGTAAAGTCTATAAGACCATGAAGGGCTTCGGCGACTGGGTCCAGCTTTCGGTATTCCAGTGCCGTCTCAGCAAGGAGAAGGTGCTGCGCATGACCGCCAGGTTGGCCGATATCGTCGATCAGAGCGAAGATCATATAGTGATCATCGACCTGGGGCCTGCGGAAAGCGTCCAGCTCAAGGTGGAATGTATCGGCAAGCCTTTTGAGCCCATCGAAAAGAAAGCTGTGATCGTTTGATTTTTTTTGCCGGCCGGTTTCGAGCGCTCATGTAACGCAAAAAAGCCGGGGAGCGCTCGCGATGAGGCAAGCTCTTTGAAAAACTGGAGATTCGAATATGAAAAACCTGCTTTTTGATAAGGGCGGCAGTTGCGATGCGACTGCATTTGCCAGGCGCTCGAAAATACGCTATGAAGTCCATGTCAGTCGCGGCTTTGGAAGGGCGCCGATTTCCGGAGCACATCTGCTCCGGCCTCATTGAAGCTCTTCACCCTCTTTGTAATGTATGAGACTCTCTCTGGATTTCCGGAGCACATCTGCTCCGGCCTCATTGAAGCCAGCACCACCACAAGCAGTACCACTACGACAAGTACGATTTCCGGAGCACATCTGCTCCGGCCTCATTGAAGCTTGATAGTATTGATCTGCTCAGTTATGTTTTCAACAGGATTTCCGGAGCACATCTGCTCCGGCCTCATTGAAGCACGGATTGCTGCTCGGGCTTTATCGACCGGTAGGCGATTTCCGGAGCACATCTGCTCCGGCCTCATTGAAGCAGTACATTGATAACATCTCATGCGCTTAGCTTGTTGATTTCCGGAGCACATCTGCTCCGGCCTCATTGAAGCCGGGTGTCATGGTCCTCGTGTAGTTGTGCGGCCGCCCAGATTTCCGGAGCACATCTGCTCCGGCCTCATTGAAGCTAGATTGGCCGGATGATCATCTGCCCCCGTTTCTACGATTTCCGGAGCACATCTGCTCCGGCCTCATTGAAGCATGTCAGAGCACACAAATTTAAAGGGCATTGCTTACGAGATTTCCGGAGCACATCTGCTCCGGCCTCATTGAAGCTTGTAGTCTCTCGGCTTTGCAGGAACGCCAGCCACGGGATTTCCGGAGCACATCTGCTCCGGCCTCATTGAAGCAGGACTACACGCGCAAGGTTCAAGAGCGCCAGATGGCTGATTTCCGGAGCACATCTGCTCCGGCCTCATTGAAGCGCGATTGGCTAAACCCAGGGGTAGCCGGGGCCGCCTGGATTTCCGGAGCACATCTGCTCCGGCCTCATTGAAGCCATTTTGGTTTTCCGCGTTGGTTCCGATGTGGGTTGGATTTCCGGAGCACATCTGCTCCGGCCTCATTGAAGCTGCGCCGCGCTCTTGGGATCGAACTTGCTCAATTGGATTTCCGGAGCACATCTGCTCCGGCCTCATTGAAGCAATCCCGATTGGTCCGTGGTTGGAGAATAAGGAGGAGATTTCCGGAGCACATCTGCTCCGGCCTCATTGAAGCCTTCTTGGAAGCCTCCTCCTGAGACTCTTTCAGTTCGATTTCCGGAGCACATCTGCTCCGGCCTCATTGAAGCAATGGTATCTTTTGATCAACGCCGCCCTTCGGATCGATTTCCGGAGCACATCTGCTCCGGCCTCATTGAAGCTTGTCTTTAAAGTTTTTCATGGGTTGTGGTCCTTTTGATTTCCGGAGCACATCTGCTCCGGCCTCATTGAAGCTGGCTGTCGGTCGGCGTGTCCGGCCCGCTGTCGTTGAGATTTCCGGAGCACATCTGCTCCGGCCTCATTGAAGCAATACGATGACGGCTTTGTAGTCATACCTGGAGGAGATTTCCGGAGCACATCTGCTCCGGCCTCATTGAAGCATTGAGACGACCATGATTTATATCAGATCGCGTCCGATTTCCGGAGCACATCTGCTCCGGCCTCATTGAAGCGTCATAATCGCAAAGTACAGCACAGGCGAAGTCCTTGATTTCCGGAGCACATCTGCTCCGGCCTCATTGAAGCCCTTTTTCGCACACCCGACATGTTGGACATCATGCGGATTTCCGGAGCACATCTGCTCCGGCCTCATTGAAGCGGGAACTGCATACGTGCGATGCGGCACTGATCGAGGTGGATTTCCGGAGCACATCTGCTCCGGCCTCATTGAAGCTGGTCAATCTCCTAATTTGTTTTGGTGGTTTCCTCGATTTCCGGAGCACATCTGCTCCGGCCTCATTGAAGCTAGGATACCAAAGGGAACTGTTGCACCACACAAACACGATTTCCGGAGCACATCTGCTCCGGCCTCATTGAAGCGTCTTTATTTCAGCCTTGTCCGCCTCTACCAATACGATTTCCGGAGCACATCTGCTCCGGCCTCATTGAAGCTCACCAGTGTCGGGCCGGATATAAAACCCACCCACCGATTTCCGGAGCACATCTGCTCCGGC